>JABDQA010000045.1 GCA_013042475.1 Desulfofustis sp. | reverse complement strand
CGCTTTCACCCGGGCTTCGGCAACCGATGCTTTGGGCTTGCCAAGCACTTCGGTACTGCTCAGCAGCTGACGATTCAGGTTCGAATCATCAAACCGATCGCCATCCACAAGGGTGAGTGTGCCGATTCCTATCCGAGCCAGGATCTCGGTGACCGTTCCGCCAAGCCCGCCAAGGCCGATCACGGCGACATGGCTCTGAAGAAGTTTAATCTGATCGGCGCAGGAAAGCCTTTTCTGATTTCTGGCATAGACCTCGGGGACAATTCCCTGCCTAAGAGCCGCAAGCTGAATAGTTTTATGATCCGGGCCATAGCTCTCGGCCAGATCACGCTGATCCGCAAACGACAGTGAGGGATAACTACTGCCGTCGGGACGCTCTTTTTCAGTGGCTGCCTCAACTACCCGGCTGGTTAATTGTTCCTGATTTTTGGTATCCATGCACTGGCCTCTGCTACTTTTTCTTCCAAGTCTTCTCCTCGCCGCGCAGCAGCCTGCCGATATTTTCGTGATGCTTGAACCAGATCAGTGCAGCAATGACCAATCCGGCAATTATCGACCCCGTCGGCTCACCCAACACCCAGAGCCACAGCGGGAAAAGGCCGGATGCCAGCAGCGATCCCGCGGAGACGAAACCGGTGAACGCTACCGTGGCAGCAAAAACGACAACACTGAAGGCGATCGCTAACGGGGACAGAAACAGAAACACACCGAGCCCGGTGGCCACTCCCTTGCCGCCCTTGAAACCAAGATACACAGGGAACATGTGACCAACTACAGCAAGAATCCCGCAGAGAAGAATGACTATTTCCCGTCCTGACTCTTGGGGTAGTATCCTTGCAGCGAGGTAGATGGGTAAAAAACCCTTTAAACAATCAAGCAGCAGGGTGAAAACACCCAGTTTTTTTCCTGCCAGGCGGGTGACATTGGTGGCTCCGATATTGCCGCTTCCTGAGGTTCGTACATCTATACCGACCAGTCTGCCAATCATTAAACCGAAAGGAATGGCGCCGATAAGGTAGCTTGCAATTGGCAACAGGATGTTCATAATGTAGCAGTATTTACAATTCTAGTAGATAATACGGCAGTGTAGCCTGTTCCTTGCCCCAACGCAAGATCAGGCACGGCTACCGCAATGACCAATGGTCAACGCATGTAGCCCATGGTACAGTGCATCGCTTACAGAACCAATTACGATCATAACAGTCATGGCATTACGAAAGATAATCGAATACCCCGAGCCCTTGCTCAGGCTCACAGCCAAGAAAGTTGACGTCTTCAATGATGAACTCAAAATCCTCGTCGAGGACATGGCTGAGACCATGTGGGATGCGCCCGGCATCGGTTTGGCGGCACCCCAGGTGGCCCAGTCGATTCGGGTTATCGTCGTCGACATCACGGAGCCTGATGAAGAGAAACATTACATCGCTCTGATCAACCCAGAAATTATCGAGCATGAAGGCACCCAATTGGACGAGGAGGGATGTTTGAGCGTACCCGAGCTTACCGCTCAAGTTCAACGCTACAAGAAAATCACCGTCAATTACCAGACCGAAGATGGTGAGAGCAAGCAACTCATTGCCGAAGATCGATTTGCAGTCGTGTTGCAGCATGAAATCGACCACCTCAACGGTGTATTGTTCATCGATCACCTTTCCCCCCTCAAACGCAATCTCTACAAGAAAAAACGAAAAAAAATGCTGGCCTTGGAGCAAACCTGTTGATGGATCGGCACCCCTTTCGCATTATTTTCATGGGAACTCCTGAGTTCGCGGTGCCCACTCTGGAAGCGCTGATTCAGGGGCCAGATGAAATCATTGCGGTCATAACCCAGCCCGACCGGCCGAAGGGCCGGAGTAAAACGCCGGTACCTCCGCCAATTAAATCATTGGCCAACAAATACGGTATCGATCTCTACCAGCCGGAGAAGATCAGATCACCCGAATTTCTTACTACCCTCAGAAGCTACGATCCGGATCTCATCGTTGTTGCCGCCTACGGCAGAATTCTCCCCGAAACGATCATCGAACTCCCCCGGCACGGCTGCATCAATGTCCATGGCTCTCTTCTGCCTCGACATCGTGGGGCGGCTCCCATACAATGGTCGATCATCAGGGGTGACGCCGAGGTCGGCGTCACCATCATGCAGATGGACAAGGGCATGGATACTGGCGATATCCTGGTGAAAGCCTCCATCACGCCCGAGCCCGAGGAAACGTCAGGCACCCTTTTTCCAAAAATCGCCAGGCTCGGCAGTCACACCTTGATGGACACTCTCGATATGCTCGCCCAGGGCGGTATGGCGATGATTGGCCAGGATGACAAGGAAGCCACCAGCGCACCGATGCTGAGAAAGGATGACGGCCTGATCGACTGGTCCAAATCTGGACATGAAATCGATTGCCTCATACGCGGACTTGATCCTTGGCCGACGGCATTCTCTTTCTTCGAGGGCAGGAAATTCCAATTTTTCCGGCCCGAGGTGGTTCATCAGAGCAGCACAAGGCGCCCAGGCACCCTGCTCCGAGCTGACGGTGAAGGATTGCTGATCGCTACCGGCGACACCTGCCTGCTGATCAAAGATATCAAGATGGAAGGCAAGCGGCGGATGGCTGTTGCCGATTTTCTCAACGGCTGGCCCCTGGAACCCGGCAGCGTTTTCGGTCCCCGGAACGAGTAGCCATGGTTCAAGCCGCCAACACTGTATATCTTGACTGCTTTTCAGGGATCAGCGGCGATATGCTGTTGGGCGCCCTGCTTGACATCGGTGTCTCCGAGGAGGCTCTTCGCGGTGAGCTGAATAAATTGGGGTTGGAACCTTTCACCTTCAAGGTTACCAGACAGACCCGCCAGTCGATTGGAGCACTATCGGTCCAGATCACTTCAGAGAGCGACCAGCAGTTCAGGAATCTCGCCACCATCAGCGATCTCCTCGAACAAAGCAGCCTTGATCCAGCGATAACCGAGCGGGCCCTGAAAGTATTTAGACGACTGGCCCAGGCCGAGGCCAAAGTCCATGGCAAACCTGTGGATGAAATTCACTTCCACGAGGTGGGTGCTCTCGATACCATCATCGATATCGTTGGCGTCATTGCCGGCTTGCACCTGCTGGGCATCACCTCCTTCCATTGCTCACCTCTTCCCCTTGGCCGCGGTTTTGTTGACTGTGCCCACGGGACTTTGCCGCTGCCCGCTCCTGCGGTATGTGAACTGCTTGAAAACATTCCGGTAATAGGCATTGAGACAGATCTTGAGTTGGTCACCCCCACCGGCGCCGTCTTGGTTGCCGAGTTGGCTGATAGTTTCGGGCCGATGCCGCCGATGATCATCTCGGCAACCGGCTACGGGGCTGGCGATTCACCAGGCACTCCCGGTCGACCCAACCTGTTGAGGATCATCGGCGGTCGCATGGAAACGGTGACCGAAGCACAGCAGGTGGAAGTAATTGAAACCAGTCTCGACGACTGGAACCCGGAAGGCTTTCCGTATCTTTGCGCCAAACTGCTTGAGGCCAATGCCCTCGACGTCAATCTCGCCCCTATCCAGATGAAGAAGGGCCGCCCCGGATTTCGGCTGACGGCGGTCTGTAGAGCGGCTGAAGCACCTCTGATAAAAGAACTGATCTTCAACGAAACTTCGGCCATCGGACTACGTTTCAGGACCGAGCAGCGGATGACGCTGGTGCGTGAAATCATAACAGTCGAAACCCGCTATGGACCGGTGCAGGCCAAAAAGGTCGTTGCCCCCGCAGGAGTGAAGATCTACCCGGAATATGAATCCTGCAAAGACGCCGCGGCCAGCCACGATGTCCCCCTCGATCAGGTCTATCGGGAGGTAATTACAAGATCGGCAGAGGCCGGCTGATGGACAGGCTGATTGTGGTCCTGGCAACCGGTTTCTACAGCGGTAAGATCCCCTTCGCCCCGGGCACCTGGGGCTCCGCTTTTGCGCTGATTCCATGGTATTTCTGCCGGGGCCTCTCTCTGGCCAACTATCTGATTGTCCTGGGAGCGCTCTTCGTGGTCGGCTTCCTGACCGCCGGATCCGCCGAAAAGATTTTTGACAAACCGGACCCGGGCTCCATTGTCATCGATGAAATCATGGGCATGTTCGTTGCCCTGACCCTGGCCCCCAATCATCCGGTCGCCTGGTTGCTGGGCTTCATCCTGTTCAGGATCTTCGACGTCTGGAAGCCTTTTCCGGTATCCTGGCTCGATACCCACCTGCACGGCGGCATCGGCATCATGATGGACGATGTGATGGCCGGGATCTACGCCCTCATCTGCTTGCAGCTTATCTGGCTGGTAATTGGCCGATTCTTTTAAGATAGTCGAGGGCCTCTCAGCCAGGTGAATCCGTGCGCTACTTGACAGAGATTCTTTAATGAACAGCAAGCACAATAAAAAGAATGCAGGGCTGGGTTGTTTGGGGCTGCATCGTGAAGGCTCAACGGAGCGGTGAAAATGATTACCGATCGTTAGAGGCCGCAAAGCGGCCGGCATCCGGTCGGTTTTTCACCGCGGAGTTGAAAAAGCCGAGCGCAGCAGCAGCAGGCGATCCAGCCCTGCCTGAAAGCCGCTTTATTGCTTAGAATATTGAGT
>JABDQA010000043.1 GCA_013042475.1 Desulfofustis sp. | reverse complement strand
ATCTGGAAGCCTGGTCATGGATGGTTGAGAATCTGTCTCTTATCAGTTGATCAAAGGCGTTGTCCTTGATCCACCACTGGCGTGGTTCTATTTCCTTAAACCAAAAATCTAAGACCTCTTGATACATACTGCGTCCTCCGCTCAAAAAACCGTTTTTAGATCTCTTTGTATATCCAGTATAAGTCTGCTCTGCCAATTTCCATGATAATAATCTGATACAATCATGTGGAGCGCTTGATGTCCAGATACCGCTTGGCAAAACGATGGATAGAAGTTCGAGCTCATAGTAAGAGCACGATAATTTTGAAATGATTATTTTAACCATGGTCTCTCTGGGCAACGAGATTCTTATCGTTGATTTCGGCCATAACGGGCTCTGGAGCTATGACGAATCTGGGTAAAACTTTCTCACCTCGATCCCCTGCGCATGTTCACCTGGGGTGAATCAAACCTGGTGGTTGATTTCGGTTCTCATGGGCTGTGGAAATTCGACCAGACGGATTGGGAAAAAATTGGTTTATGAGTTTTGTTATCCCGCCTCTGACAAACCAATTAGATCAATGTGGATACTCAGTTAATAGCAGAGATAGAATTGCGCTCACTGGTCTGGTTTTTATTTGTTGACATCGCCCAGAGGGCACGTTGCAGGGTTAAAGCTCGTCAAGATTATTGCCCATACTGTAAAGATTGGCCGCCGCCAGAGTCAGAGCAAGTACAGAGGGGCCGATAATTATTCCCCAGAATCCCACCGAGGCTATACCTGCGAGAATCGCCAGCAGTATGAGTATTTCATTCATACGGTACTCGAACCCGAAAATCTTTTTCAGAAAGCCGATGAAAAACATTCGCAGGATATTGTCGATAAGAAAGCCCATCACCACCCAGGCAAAGGCTAGAATGATCAGACCATTGACCAAATTGCCTGAAAACAGCTCTAAAGCCACTACCGGCACATAGACCAGGGCGGCGCCAACAATGGGAATTACTGAACAGAAGCCAGCCAATACGCCAAGGTAGAAGGGATTGTAATCCCCCACGAAGATCATTAACAGGCCAAAGGCAAGCCCCTGGGCCACCATATTGAAGAGGGTGCCATAGAAAACCACTGCAACAGTGCCGGTGCACTCACGATAGAGGTAGGTCTGGTGGCCATAGCTTATCGGCATCAGTTCGGCGAGAAATTGAAGTATCTTGCTGCTGTAAGCGTTGAGAAGGAAATAGAAGACCAGGATCCAGATTATCTGAATCAGCAGATCGCCTATACCCCGGGCAAAGCCAACGGTCGCATCAAATGCTGCATCGATTGCGGGGCCGCTTATAAAGGATAGACCTTCATCTTTTAGCCTTTCCAGGGGTTCCTTGAGAAGGTGGATATTGTTCAACAAAGCCACTGCCCGGTCAATCATGGCGGTTAGGGTCGTTTTCAATTGAGCGATGTCGAGGGTGGCCGCTCTGTCATAGGTCATCGAGATGAAGTAGAGTAGGGGGACAAAGAGCATGACCAGAAATACAATGGTCATGAACAGAGCACCTAAAAACTCTCTGTTGTTATGGATGAAGCCCTGTTTTCGATTATTTTCAAGCAGCCTGGTGAATCCGGAGAACAGGTGGCTGGTTGACAGAGCGAGCACTGCCGCCACCAGGATATAATGAAGATATGCTTTGAATATCCACATGGAGGCCAGGATTAGTGCCACAGTCAGCCAGGTGAGAAATGTTCTGTTGTCGACTTCTTTGGTCATGCGTTTCCCCTTCGAATCAGTCTACACCATTGTTAATTGCTGGACGGCGCGTGTGCTTCGCTTACCTATCAAACTAGCTCAAAAAATATAATAATCAAATAGTTGCAAACACTTCATGAATGGTCGTTGAGTCAGTGCCCACTATAGTCCGGATTTTCTTAGCCAGTTCATGATATGGGTGTTCGAGTTTTATTTGATCTTCGAAACATCAGCCAGAAATCTTAATTTCTTTTTCCTGCATGACATAATAACCTGCCAGTCATCTGTCTCAGAGGGTTGAGTTATACACAGTCCGACATAGAGTATCGTCAGTATTTACGTGCTTGATATTTAAATATGGGTTTTGGATCTATCTATGTTTGGGATAATATTTACGTTTTCAATGGTCATTGCACTGAGTTTTTTTCAGGGCTCAGGTGATGCTTCCGCAAAAACAAGTTGCCAGAATCATCAGTTCCTCAATATTGTCTCGTTGAGTGGTGATCACCCAGCGGATGTCTGTGAGGCCTCTCAAAAAGCAATTGAATTTCTGGCGCGCTATGATTTGCACTTGAAGAGACCGGTGACCATCGAACTAGTCGAAACCAGCATCAACAACAGGGGATATATAGCGTTTGGCAGCTATGATCGCAGCCAGGATAAAATACGGCTCATGTCCTATGAGGCGATAATGGCGGGCACGGCGCCGCAAATGTACGATCAGCCTTTCGATATGGAGCATTATCATGGTGCCATCGCCCATGAAATTGCTCATGCGGTCTTTCAGCATAATACAGCTGGGATCGAGGACCAGTTAACCAATGCCACCCAGGAATACCTCGCCCACGCGACTCAGCTGGGTGTACTCAGTCCGCAGCGTCGCCGACAGATCATCGAAGCCAGCGAAGTTGGTCCCTGGGAGTCCGGCGATTCGGTCAGCGAGATCTACATGTCACTCAATCCATCCGGGTTCGCGGTAAAATCCTATCTTCATCTTTCGAAGCTGGATAATCCGCAGCCATTTATTGCGATATTACTGAGGAATAATTGGTTTTACCTGTCGGTACCCTGATCTCTGAGCTTTCAGATCGGAGGGTTCGACGGTATGTGTACATGCGTTATGGAGCTACAACAGTCAACAATGACTTTTGAAAACCGGAATCAGGGCGGCGACCAGTTCACTGCTTTTCAGATTTCGGCGAAACCCGAAGGAGGGGAGTTATGACAACCGAACCCAGTTTTTCAGAGAAAGTGGAGCAGCTCAAACATAAAGTCAGGAGTTTTTCTGATGACGCAGACGCACCACTCATCGAAGAGACCGCCCAGCGCCTTGAAAAACTCAACTATGCACCCCCTGTCATCATCTCGATCGAAAAGTTTTTACGATTAACCAAGGATTCTCTGCTCGAGGAGATCGACAGGATTCTGGCCCTGCCCGACGCCGAGGCTTGTGCCCTGGCACCGGATGAACCCAAAAAATGCGAGGATCTGAGGCTGCAGTTCATCTCCGTACAGATTTTCTATTACGAGAAACTGCTTCTGCTGCGTCAGGGCGATATCGAAACCTGGGATGAAATTGACGAGCTCTACGTACACGATTGATTTCTACGAAGGGTTAGGACCTCCGTTCTTTGCGAGGAAGCCTGGCCAATAATTTTAATGTGAATTTAACGGCGGCAAGATCGAAACTGGTGTCCGTTAATGACCGTTTGAGACCAGTGCGGCGGATTCTAACAAACTTAACCTATGAATAAGTTATAAAAAACCATGACTTCACAAAACGGTGCTGCGCATGAACGGAGGATGTCGAGCATTTTCGAGCGCTATCTCACTGTCTGGGTAGGATTGTGCATCGTTGCGGGTATAGCTCTCGGACGGATGGCACCGGGGCTGGCCCGGTCCCTTGATTCCATGTCCATATCGGTCAATGGTGCGCCGGTGGTGTCTATTCCTATCGCGGTGTGTCTTTTCTTCATGATGTACCCGATCATGGTGAAGATTGACTTCGGTTCCGTGATAAAGGCCGGAAAGAGCGGCAAACCTGTTTTTCTGACCCTCTTTCTGAACTGGGGTGTCAAACCCTTCACCATGTATGCAATCGCCCTGCTGTTCCTCGGTTTTCTGTTCAAATCCTTCATCGGCCCAGAGGCCATAGATCTGGTGAAGGTGCCTTTCGGTCTAAATCTTCCGGTGGGTGCCGAGCACGGCGCCGGGGTGGTGGTCATGGATGAAGGAGTGAAGATGCTGCAGGTTCCGCTGTGGCGCAGTTATTTTGCCGGCTGCATTCTTTTGGGTATTGCCCCCTGTACAGCCATGGTCCTGGTCTGGGGCTACCTGGCCCGGGGAAACGATGGTCTCACCCTGGTCATGGTCGCCATCAACTCCCTTGCCATGTTGATCCTCTATGGAATACTCGGCGGGTTTCTACTCGGCGTCGGCAGACTTCCCATCCCCTGGCAGGCCCTGCTGTTGTCGGTGTCGATCTATGTGGCGCTGCCGCTGGTCACCGGGTATTTCTCACGGAAAATGATCATTGATGCCAAGGGGGAGCAGTGGTTCAAGGAGAAATTCCTCGGGGTCTTGACACCGGTCACCATCACCGCCCTGCTTCTCACACTGGTGCTGCTCTTCAGCTTCAAGGGCGAGGTGATTACCTCCAACCCGCTGACCATTGTCTGGATTGCGGTCCCGTTGTTCATTCAAACCATTTTAATATTCGCAATCGGCTATGGAGCTGCACGACTGCTCAAGCTTTCCTACGCTGATGCCGCTCCGGCGGCAATGATAGGTGCCTCAAACCATTTCGAGGTGGCAATTGCAACTGCCGTGATGCTCTTCGGACTATCTTCCGGGGCTGCTTTGGCTACGGTAGTCGGGGTGCTCATAGAGGTGCCGGTTATGCTGATGCTAGTTGGCTTCTGTAAGAGGACACAAGTCTGGTTTGATCTTAGAAGCAGATGATAGTTGCTGGATAATCTGAAGAAGTTATGAGTAAAACCATCAAGGAAAAAACTGTCATTCTCTTTCTCTGCACCGGCAACTCGTGCCGCAGTCAGATGGCTGAGGGCTGGGCCACTCATCTGAAAAGTGATGATATCAAGGCTTATTCCGCCGGAATTGAAAAACATGGTCTCAATCCCTATGCAATCAGGGTCATGGCCGAGGAGGGCGTTGACATTACCGATCAGGAGTCAACCACCATAGACGAGCTCGAGAGATCAGAGTTCGACTGGGTCATCACGCTGTGCGGACACGCCGATGAAACCTGTCCACATATTCCCGGAAATAAAATCCACAGAGGTTTCGACGACCCTCCGAAACTGGCTGATCAAGCCCAAACAGATGAAGAAAAGCTGGTCCATTATCGTAGAGTCCGGGACCAGATCAAAGAGTTCGTCGTCACTTTGCCGCAGTCGCTGCAATCCTGAAGACGGGATAAATCGGGGCTCCCCCCTTGAAAAATAGTGTCGGTACAGGTATGACTGTCCCCGCGGAGGAGTGCCGGAGCGGCTGAACGGGGCGGTCTCGAAAACCGTTGTGGGAGGTGACTTCCACCCAGGGTTCGAATCCCTGCTCCTCCGCCATTTTTCATTCAAGCCCGAAAAATTATATGTTCGCTTTGGCCTGACCTTTCAGTGCCCCATAGTCCACCTGGGCGTCGCATCCTTTTTCATTGGCTGCGTGAAGAAAACGGGTGACGTTGGGTTTCATCATCATTTCAGTGACCAGGTGTCCAGCCTCCAGCAGATCAGGGTCCAATGGATAAGGATCATGCTTTGTCGTCCCCATCGCCATAGCATTGGTCCCGTCAGTTCATTTTTCATCGTGGTATTTCCCGGGTAGAGTTCTTGATTTTCACATACCCGATTCGAATAAGATACCATCTGGGCTGAAATTAGATTGGTTCCGGCTTGGATGATCCCGCTCATACCGATATCGAACAGTTGCGGAGTTTTAAAAAAATTTTTTCCCGCAACAATTCGGCGTGTGTGACGTAAAATAGCACGCTCCAATTAATCTAAAATATTGGATTCTGACCGTCAGCAATTCCATGGCAACGGTATGGCGATAAGCGTTGAATATTTTAGCCTTCGAGTCTAACATATTGGCGAAGTGATTCTGAAAGCAAGCCGACCGACACCAGCCCAATCAGTTAGTTAGGCAACTTAAGTTGTGCAATTTTATAAAGATTAACGGTATTATATTACTATGCAGTATCAAAGATTGCATATACGTGTGCCGGCCAACGGCGAGGCTATTCTCAAGGTCGGTGACC
>JABDQA010000046.1 GCA_013042475.1 Desulfofustis sp. | reverse complement strand
ATGTATGCTCGGTAAGTCCGGAGCGTACCGGACTCTGCGGTGCCTACAACTGGATGGATTGTAAGGCTTCATTTGAAATCAACCCCACCGGCCCCAATCAGCCGATCAACAAAGGTAAGGTGCTCGATCCTGACCTCGGCCGGTTCGAAGGTGTCGATGAATTCATTAAGAGCGCTTCAAAAGGTGCCATTGAGAGTTACAACTTCTATTCGATGGTAAATGCCCCGATGACCACCTGTGGCTGCTGTGAGTGTATCGCCGCCATGCTACCGTCTTGCAACGGTGTAATGACTGTTGGTAGAGACTATGCCGGAGACACTCCATGCGGGATGAAGTTCACAACTCTGGCCGGGGTAATGGGCGGTGGTGCTTCTTCACCGGGTTTTGTCGGTCATTCCAAGTTCAACATAACCCAGGGAAAATTTATCCTTGGTGACGGAGGACTTTTGCGAATGGTCTGGATGCCGAAAATTCTCAAGGATGAGATTTATGATCGACTCAATGCTCGCGGTAAGGCAATGGGAGTCGAGAATTTCGCCGACATGATCGCCGATGAAACCGTTGGTCTGACTGAAGAAGAAATCCTCCCCTTCCTCCAGGAGAAAGGACACCCTGCATTAACAATGGATCCGCTTATCGCCTAATAAACCAACGGGCCCTGCCGGCCGCTGAATATCGGCGGCCGGCACTGTGTGCACGACCCGAAAAACAGAAAGGAGAGCAATAAAATGGCATTAACAGGAATGCAGATTTTCAAACTCCTGCCGAAGACGAACTGCAAGGAGTGCGGAGTGCCAACATGTCTTGCCTTTGCCATGAACCTGGCATCGGGTAAGGCAGAACTGGACTCCTGCCCCTACGTGTCCGAGGAGGCCCGGGCTCAACTGGAAGAGGCGTCAGCACCGCCGATCCGTCAGGTTGCGGTCGGAAAAGGCGTTCGTGCGGCAAAAACAGGCGGCGAGACGGTACTGTACCGGCACGAGAAAACCTTTTACAACCCGACCATGTTTGCCGGTCTGATCACCTCCGATACCGCAGTAGCCGATGTCGAGGCCAAGCTGGAGAACTGGAATGCGCTGCAGTATGAGCGTGTCGGCCTTAACCTGAGGCCCGAACTGGCGGCCGTAAAGGATGTAAACGGCGACAAGGATGCGTTTGCGGTGCTGGCTAAACTGGTTGCCGAGACCTCCGAGTTCAACCTCGTGCTGATGAGTGAGGACGCTGGTGTCATGGCAGCCGGCATCGAGGCCTGCGGATTTAAACGTCCGGTTGTTTATGCGGCAACCGAAGGAAATGTCGATGTGTATGGCAAACTGGCCCTTGACAATGAGCTGCCGCTTGCGGTCAAAGCCGATTCCATTGACGGATTGATCGCGCTGACCGACAAGCTCACCGGCATGGGGCTCAAGGACCTGATCCTCGACCCGGGATCGCGTGAGGTCAAGCAGGCCCTGGAAGACATGGTTGCCCTGCGCAGGGCGGCGCTCAAGGACGGCAACCGTTCGCTTGGCTTCCCGACCATCGCCTTCCCATGCGAGATGGCGGCCAACCGCGACATGGAAGCGCTGGTGGCTGGCATGTACGTGTCCAAGTACGGCGGCATCGTAGTACTGTCGGATCTTGACACTGAAGTACTGTTCCCGCTGCTGCTCGAACGTCTCAATATCTTCACCGATCCCCAGCGGCCGATGACGGTCACTGAGGGTATCTACGAGATCGGCAATCCCGATGAGAATTCACCGGTACTGGTAACCACCAACTTTGCCCTGACCTACTTTATCGTCTCCGGCGAGGTCGAAGCATCCAAGGTGCCGGCCTGGCTTTTGATCAAGGACTCTGAAGGTTTGTCGGTGCTCACCGCCTGGGCGGCCGGCAAGTTCAGCGGTGATGATGTCGGCATCTTCGTAAAGAAAAGCGGCATCGCCGACAAGGTCAAGCACACCGAACTGATAATCCCAGGATATGCGGCGGCAATCGTCGCCGACGTGGAAGAGGAACTTTCTGGCTGGACTATCACCGTCGGCCCGAGGGAAGCCGCCCATCTTGCGGGGTTCTTAAAAGCAAGGTAGCAGGAATAGTCCCCCGAAAATCCAGCGAGATTCGGGGGACGCATCTATCAGATTCAGCGGTTAAAATTAAGATAAAAAGGAGAGGCCATGTTACTTCACGGTGAAAGCCTGAACGTCATATCAACGGTGATTGGTAACGCTTTTAAACAGCGTGACGCCAAACCCATTCAGGAAGAAGCCCTTGATCAGAAAGAAAAGGGAATGGACTACATCGATATCAACCTCGGACCAGCCAAGAAGGACGGTCACGAACTGATGCCATGGGTCTGCCAGATGGTCCAGGAAGTGGTGCCCGATATTCCGCTGCTTCTGGATACTTCCAACATCGCTGCCATCGAAGAAGGACTCAAAGTCCTGAAACCGGCATCGCAGCCGCATATCATCAACTCGATCATGGCAAGGCCTGAGCGGTATGAAGCCATGCTGCCGCTGTGCAACAAGTATGACGCCGACATGGTCGCTCTGCTCTGGGGCCCGGACGGACTTCCTAGAGATGAGAACGAACGTGCAGCCCTCGCGGTTGAGTTAATTTACGCAGCCAACGAAGCCGGGGTGGAGAATGAGAGGATCTGGGTCGACGGCATCGTCACTCCGGTCAACATTCAGCAGCCGCAGCTGGTCAGTCTGCTCAACTTCATGATGATGCTTGAAGATATCGCGCCGGGCGCCAAGTCCACTTGTGGTCTCTCGAACATCTCCAACGGACCGCCAGTCGAGCTGCGCCCGATTCTCAACACCACTTATATGGTCATGCTTGAGCGCTACGGCATGGTGGCGGTTATCAGCGATCCGCTGGACACCAACCTGACTGCAGTGGCCAAAGGTCAGCGTCCCGAGATCGTCGACATCATCCATCAGACCATGGACGGTACTGCTCCGGATCCATCAACTCTCGATAAAGAAATTGGCGATTACGTCAAGACCGTCAAGGTCATCATGGGAGAGACCCTGTTCTCCGATTCCTACCTGGAAATCTGATAGTGCGTGGGGACGCGATTAAATTGCGTCCCCAGATTCGCGGTTCAAAGGGATACAATGGATATTGTGTCCGCTATTGATTTTAGCCCCATTCTAAAAAGAGTGGGGCTTTTCTGTTTTTCGTGATTAATTTTGGACAGGTGATATTAGAGCGGGGACACGAATGTATTGTGTCTCCAGCGATTTTTCATTGGTGCATACTATGAGTGAGTCGACAGATAACAGCAGCGGTGAAGGCTGGCTTTGGGTGGTTGTCAGCGACAAAGACAATGAGGGACACTACCTTGGTCTCTACGATAAGGAACAGGATGTGAATTTTATTCCAGCTTTTGAAAGCAAGGAAGCGGCCAATGATTGTTTCCTTCAACTTCCACGGGAAAAGGGGAAAAAATATGAAGTCCAGGCCGTTCACATCGAAGAGTTGACCAAAGATGCCGAGAAAGCTGGATTTGGTGTCGCCATTGTCGATGGGGACGGTAAAATCGTCAAGTAAACGAAAGTACACAAAAACAAATTCCTCTTTGCCGAGGAGTGTCATATGGGATTGAAAATAGCGATAGGCGGTAAGGGCGGGGTTGGAAAAACCACCGTATCCGCACTGCTGGCCAGGAGTTTTGCCGCCAATAAGGAAAATAACGTCATCGCCATCGATGCAGACCCTGTCTCCAACCTTGCCGCCGGGCTCGGTATTGACGAGAGTGATCCTATCACTCCAATCGCCGAGCTGCGCGACCTGATTGCCGAAAGAACCGGGGCCGAACCCGGTACCATGGGAGGTTTTTTTACACTCAACCCCAAAGTAGATGATATACCCGAGCGTTTCTCCCGGGAACGCGATAACGTCAAGCTGCTGGTCATGGGTACTGTCCAGCAGGGCGGCTCAGGCTGCATCTGTCCGGAGAGCACCATTCTTAAAGCCTTGATGACCCACCTGGTCCTCTACCGGGACGATATCGTCCTGATGGATATGGAGGCTGGTGTCGAACACCTCGGCCGTGCCACATCATCGTCGGTTGATGCCCTGGTAATTGTCGTCAATCCCGGCGCTCGCAGCAGAGCGGCAGCAGAGAAAATAAGAAAGCTTGGCAGTGATATCGGCATCAAAAAAATAGTGGTGCTGGGCAACAGGGTCAGAAACGAAGAGGACGAGGAGTTGATCAGATCATCACTGAATGATTTTGAAATCGTCGGATTCCTGCCTGAACACGATGAGATTGTCGATGCTGATCGCTACGGCAGAAGGCCGTTTGATGACATCGGCATGGCTCCCCCGCAGCTTTCTGCCATTGTATCTGAATTGAAGAGCTACAAACTCTAGCCTGTTTCAGCCATGAAACTAAAAGGAACAAATCGATCCTGTCTTGGCCCCGCACAATGAAATGAGATCGTCGGGGGCAAGTTCGATTTCAAGTCCCCGGCGTCCACCGCTGAACAGAATGGTCTGGTACTGATCGGCGGATTCATCCACCACCGTCTGCAGCCGTTTCTTCTGGGCCAGCGGGCTGACCCCTCCAAGCACGTAACCGGTGGCTGACTGCACCGCCTTGCCATCGGCCATACCAAGTTTCTTGACTCCTAGGACCCGGCCCAGAGATTTCAGGTTGAGTTGCCTGTTCACTGGCACAACGGCTACCACCAGTTTACCGCTGTCGATCTGGACGACCAGCGTCTTGAATACCCGGCTTGGTTCAATTTTTAATTTTTCGGCAGCTTCAAGGCCATAGGAGGGATGGTCCGGATCGTGTTGATAGTGATGCAGGGTGAACGCTATGTTTCGTTTCTTAAGAATACTCACCGCGGGCGTCATGGGGCAGAGACCTGTGAGGACGTAAAAAGCCCCCGGTAACGCTAAGGTTCCGGGGGCACTGAAAATTTAGATCAAGTTGCTGGGAATTGATTACTCTTCGATATTGAACCGGGCAATTTCTTTTTCTCCAGGAATATACTCACCGACCGGCACAAGTTTCTTGTTAAACTTTGCGCAGTCAACGATTACCCTCCAGAGGGCATCCAGTTCTTGTGCTTCCTGTGGATTTTCGGGGGTTAATTCTACTAGCGTGTTGTCTCGGGTTATTTTCATAAATCCCTCTCTTGTTTTGGTTTCCAGCCGGAAATCACTCTATTGCTCAATATCCGCTGTGGTCTCGATATGTTATCTTCGCAACAGCGGTACTCTGCCCTTGCTGAAATTTCTCGATCGCGGCAATCTTTCACAAATATTCGTTTGCGGATGAAAACTGGTTCAACTTCACAATCTGATGTCTTCCGTACTCATCTATCGGGATACAACGTCTAAACCGGTACAAAGGGGTCAGCGAGTCTGACCCTGTCTGGCTTAAAAGATATAAGGTATCATTAAAACATTATACAAAAATTGCCAGTATCAAATTGACAGGCCAGCGCACAGCAGGCGGGTGCGGCGAAAAAAATAGTGACAAGCCGGTTCATAGGGTTATTTTTCTCGGATGCATCAAAAAAATAGCCAATGATATGAATAATAAAAGGACCTTGTATGAATGGTTTCGAAGCTGACTGCCGTGCCGTTCTGATCGGCAGTTTTCCCCACCTGAATCACCGTGATGCCGTCAGCCTGATTTTCGACCATACCCCGCAGATTCCCATCTGGCCGCAATTGCCGCATTTCCGGGAGGAGGGGATGCTGCTCCAGTTTTTACCCGGGCTGCCGGGCATCACCGAGGAAGACGGCAAGGTCTTCATCGATTCATCGACAGAGGAGTTCGAAACAGAATTTCTGGCCTTTTTCGAAGACTATCTTGGAGTAATCGAAGGGGCGATTGAATTGAGAGATTCACGCTTTGCTTTGGGTGCGAAAGAAGCGCCGGGTTTTGAGCTTTTCCTCGACGAGGCCGAGAGGCGGCAGGCTGATCTGGTTGCCCTGAAAGGTCAGATCACCGGCCCGGTGACCTTCTGTACCGGCTTGACAGATCAGCAGGGCAGGGCCCTGTTCTATGATGAGCAGCTGCGTGATGCCGCTGTTAAGCTGCTCGCACTAAAAGCCAGGTATATGACCAGGAAGATGGCCGAGATCAAGAAACGGCCGCTGCTCTTTTTCGATGAGCCCGGTCTAGCCGGATTTGGCTCCTCGGCTTTTATCACCATCACGCCTGAAGACATCAACGTCTGTCTGTCCGAGGTGTTCGAGAGCGTCCGGCAGGAAGGCGGATTGTCTGGAGTGCATGTTTGCGCCAACACCGAATGGCCGGTAATTTTTAATACAGGTATCGACGTTATCAGCTACGACGCCTATTCGTATTTTGACAAGCTCATACTCTTTGGTGATCATCTCATCGAATTTCTACATAAGGGTGGGATTCTGGCGACCGGTATCGTGCCGACCACGGCCGAATTCATTGAAAGGGAAACAATAAATCGGTTGATTGATGCATGGGCAGATCAGCTTGACCAAATCGCTAGCCTCGGAGTGGAACGCGAGAAGGTGGTGAAGCAGACACTGATCACACCGAGTTGCGGTACCGGGACAGTAACTGAAGCCCAAGCGCAGCGGGTAGTCGAAATGACCAGAGATGTATCGGCCGCGATCAGGGAACGCTTTTTCTAATGGAAAGTAATTCCCTTCATCTCAGCTGGGTCTCTGACGGTAGTACCGAGTGTGACTGCCTGCTGATCATTCCAGAACGGGCGATCACAGAGCACGGCTATATTAAAGCAATGCATCGTTCGACGACGGGCAACAAGCATGAGTTACAGGCCTTGGCCCAGACCTGCTACTATCAGTTCCAGGACGACGAGCTTGACTATTGTGAGACTGCAGAGCCTATCGAGGTGGTCCACGGCACGGAACGAGAAGTGCTCGAAGACGGCATGGTGTTGTTCAGGGAGGCCGGCGGAACTATACGGGCGGTGATGCACCAGGCGGCACCAGCGAAAAAGCTGCTGGAAGCTGCCAACCGATTTTGTACGCGCTGGGTGAGGCTTGATATTTGAATTTTCCCGAAGAGACGCAATGAAGGAGGGGACGTAATTGAATTGCGTCACCAAAGAACAATAATATAAATAGAAAGATAACTACAAGAAACGAGGAATTTGGATTAATGCAACGGGTAAGCGTGTTTCAGCAGAACGGCAGCGGCGAGAGGAAAATCGAGGCGGTGAGGGAGCACGGTGGTGATGTGATCGCGCTCGAGGTAATTTCCATAGACGATGAGCTGCCAGACATTGTCGAAGACTCAAGCCCGTATCTGCCGGCCGATCTGGACACCGACCTGGTGCTCGATTTTCTCACCCACAGGGACCTCTCCCATGATCTTGCCGCCCTCTGCGCGGCAAAATCAATTCCCATGATCGCCTCGGGAAAAAAACTGACCAACAAATGGGTGCTGACCCCGCCCACCTGATGTGGCCTGCCAAACCTGGATGGTCTTGGTGAATATGGCAGGCGGTTTGGAGCCCCCGAGTTCGAGGTGGAGATCGAAGATGGCGTCATAAAGGATGTACGGGTGATCCGGGGCGCCCCCTGCGGTGCCTCCTGGGAGGCGGCCCGGCGTATGCTTGGTGTCGATGTCGAAGATGCCCCGAGAAAAATAGGTTTGGATACCCAGTTCTACTGTTTTGCCGACCCGGCTGGCTGGGACCCGATCCACGGCAAGAGCCCGGTTCATTTCGCCGGCAAGGTGCACAGCAAGGCGCTGGCCGACGCAGTTAAAAAGATTCTCAAAGCCTTATAACCCGGATCCGTCACGCCAGCGATGGACAGCCGCAAGGACCGCTACTATTCGCGCAATGTGTTCGGCGTCTCGACGGTCGAGTTTTTCTGGGGACTCGGTTTTCCGATCGTTCTGGAATCAACCTTTCTGCAGCTCTTTCTGAAGTCACTGGGTGCCTCCAGTCTGCTTATCGGCAGTGTCCCGTTTCTTTTTATCATCGGAATCTCCTGCTTTCCGCTGTTTGCCAGCTATTACTCGAGGAATTACCGTTTCAAACGTCCGCTGGTGCTTGGATTTCACCTGGTGGCCGCCATACTGGTGTTTTGCTTCGGTGTCGTGCTGCTGATGGTCAGGGATGGTGACCAGATA
>JABDQA010000040.1 GCA_013042475.1 Desulfofustis sp. | reverse complement strand
CCGAAAATTACTGTTGAGAACAGAAGGGCCAGCTTTCTCTTTAAAGGGCTAACTTTTTGTTTCCGAAATAGGTAAAAGAGTCCAATAAGTATTGAGAACCAAACAGCAAACTTAATAACTATCTTCTTCCAATTCTTGGTTTCGTGCTCAGCAACCAGTGCAAGTTTTTTAGTGACCAGGGATTGTACCTGGGCATCGCTGCCGTATTCAGAAACTTTTTTCTGAAGATCAGATTTTTGCTGAAGGCCGAAAATCTCTTTGAGAGCAGGATTTGGCAGCCCATTAGCCTGGCCAAAGTCTTTAAGCGTCATCTCCTTGCTAATGGTGAGATGTTTCGGTTCTGGCAAAGTCTCTGGTTTACCTCCCCACATTTTGGTCGAAATGGCAGATAGCATCACCACTGCAATAATGAGAGCGATGAACATAGACAATGTGGTTACTGGAGATGATTTGGTCATGACGGTTCCTTTTATTCTCTGGTCAATATACGAGCATTGAAAATCTGCTCACTTTCTGTTGTTCACAGCGCATTCGATTCCAATAACCATGCCAAAGACAATAGAATAGAATTAAATTCTTAATTAGCAAGGCATTCCAAAATGTTGATTGGCTGCTATTAAATTCCCTAACGATTCATTGAATCTTGAGAAACTAAGTCAGATTTACTGGCCGGGTAATTCTTACCCAGCCAATATAGCTTGTGCGTAATGATTTCCCGGTTGAAATTCTAGATCTAAGGTCATTGAAGGTAGCTCAAGATCAACTCAAATTTCCCAAAATCTGCTCAAATGAATATAAATAGAGAGAAGTGGGTCCAGTTTTTTAGATCCACTTCTTTCTACTGTCGAAAGCTAATATTGGCAATGACCCACAGGAGTTGTAGAGTATCGCACTATCCCAAAGCTTGTATCCATCAGAATTTTAACGTGCAGCTAGACAAGCTTTTATACCCTAATTTTTTGATAGGTATTGATATTACATGAATCAACAGCATCCAACGATCATTGCAAAAGAACTCCAGATTCACATTTCCCAGGTTGCCGCCACTGTCGGCTTACTGGCGGGCGGAGCTACCGTTCCGTTTATTTCCAGGTACAGAAAAGAGGCCACCGGTTCTCTTGATGAGGTACAGGTCACGGCGATAAGAGACCGTCTTGCCGGGCTCGCTGAGTTGGACAAGAGGCGGCAGAGCATTATTGAATCGCTTGCCAAGCGGGAGTTGTTAAGTGGTGAGTTGAAAGCCAGTCTCTACAGGGCGGACAATCTGACAAGTCTGGAGGACATCTACCTTCCCTATAAACTAAAAAGAAGGACAAGAGCCATGATTGCCGGTGAAAAGGGGTTGGAACCGCTGGCCCAGGCTCTTTTCAAACAACACATACATGACGTTGATGCGGCTGCTTATGTCGACCATGAAAAAGGTGTCGGGTCAATCGACGATGCTTATGCCGGTGCAAGGGATATTATCGCTGAATGGGTTAGTGAGAATCGAGAAATTCGGATAATTCTACGAAAGCTGTATGCAGACAGGGCGGTGATTGTGTCAAAGGTCGTAAAAAAGAATCAGGAGATGGGGAGGAAATTTAGCGATTATTTTGATTGGAGGGAGGAAGCAAAAAAAGCACCAGGCCATCGTCTGTTAGCGCTGTTTCGCGGTGAAAATGAAAAAGTACTTTCTCTGTCGGTAAAACCACCAGATGAGCTGACTCTTCCACTGTTAAAGACCCATTTTGTTAAAAATGGAGACAGGAAACAGGTTGAGCTCGCACTGATTGACAGTTACAAACGGCTGCTCGGCCCTTCTCTGGAAAATGAGCTGCGGAACAGCCTAAAAGAACGGGCAGACCGGGAAGCGATTGGCGTGTTTGCCGACAATTTGAGAGAATTGCTTCTTGCTGCTCCACTGGGACAAATTCGCATCATGGCCCTGGATCCTGGTTTTCGAACTGGAGCCAAGCTGGTATGTCTGGATGAACAGGGGACGCTCCTTTATTCGACGACGATCTACCCGGTCACAGGCAGCAAAAAAGATGATGCAGCAGGGATCGTCAAGGATCTGTGCAGGAAATATGACATAGAGGCAATTGCCATCGGCAACGGTACGGCCGGAAGAGAAACAGAGTCTTTTATCCGTGACCTTAACCTTGATGCTGAACTCATCGTGACCCTGGTCAATGAAGACGGAGCATCCATATATTCAGCCTCTGAGGTTGCCCGTCGTGAGTTCCCGGAACATGATGTCACCGTTCGCGGGGCAATATCCATCGGAAGACGATTACAGGATCCCCTCGCTGAATTGGTTAAACTGGAGCCAAAGTCCATTGGGGTGGGGCAGTATCAGCATGACGTTAATCAATCGGAGCTTAAAAAAAGCCTGGAAGATGTGGTTGTCAGCTGTGTAAATTCGGTTGGTGTTGAGGTGAACAGTGCTTCTCTTGAACTCCTCACCTATGTCTCCGGGCTTGGCCCGTCTCTTGCCGCATCTATCATAGAGTATCGCAATGACAACGGTCCGTACACGAGCCGCCGGGAGTTTATGAAGGTTCCCCGTCTGGGAGCCAAGGCTTTTGAACAGAGTGCCGGGTTTCTTCGTATCCATGATGCAAAAAATTCATTGGATGGGTCAGGAGTCCATCCGGAGAGATATTCCACTGTTGAAAAGATGGCTGCAGATGTCCGGTGCACGGTAGCTGATCTCATGGCTCGCGAAGATGCCAGGAGAAAGGTGGATATAAGAAAATATGTGAGTGAAACCCTGGGCCTGCCCACCCTGCAGGATATTATGGATGAACTTGCGAAGCCTGGTCGCGATCCCCGGGAGAAATTTACCGCTTTCGTCTTTGAGGACGGGGTTCACGCAATCAGTGATTTATTGCCGGAGATGCGACTGCCGGGAATCATCACCAATGTAACGAAGTTCGGAGCTTTTGTAGATATAGGGGTTCATCAGGACGGTCTTATCCATATCAGTCAGTTGGCGGATCGATTTGTCAAGGATCCTGCCGAAATTGTGAAGGTCCGCGAACGGGTGACGGTCCGGGTTATTGAGGTTGATGAAGAGCGAGGGCGGATTTCATTGTCACTGAGAGATATTTAGCTTGTTGAGTAAGCCCGTTTTCTCATCGGTTTTTCGGTTTTATCATGTTTTTCTTGGTTTGCCTGGTGGCAACGGCTGCCAGGGGATCGTCCGGCCAGAAGTGTTTCGGATATCTTCCCTTGAGTTCTTTTCTTATTTCCGGATAGGTTCGCTGCCAGAACCCAGCCAGATCGCTTGTCACCTGGAGCGGCCGCTGGGCGGGAGAAAGAAGATGCAGCAGGACGGGAATTTTGCCCTCACAAATAACCGGTGTGCCTTGCATTCCAAACATCTCCTGGATACGAACGGCAAGCAGAGGAGGCTCGCCAGGCTGGTAGCGAAGCCGTATCCTGGAACCGCTGGCCACGATAATGGTGGTCGGAGCCAGGCGGTTCAGTTGCTGCTGTCTTTCCCACCCCAGCATGGTGTGGAATATCTCCAGCAGGTTCAGCTGCTTCAGCTGCCCGGCTTTATTGATATCGGTAAGGTAAGGTTCGAGCCAGGACAAATCGCGTAACAGTTCGCTGTCGCTGAGATCCGGCCAGGATTTATTGGACTGCCATGAGCGCACGCTGTCTACCCTCGCCTGGAGCTGGCGTGACTCCCTGTCCCAGGGCAGAGAGTTTATTCCCATTGCTTTGATTCCAGTCAACATAGCCTGGACAACCTGATCAGCAGAGATTTCGGCCACGGATTGTTCTGCCACGACGATTGCACCCAGGCAAAGGCGATCAACCGCCACAACTTTCCTGCTGTCGTTATCCCAATAAACTTCCGTCTTTTGATCAAACAGGTTGCTGTGCTGTTGACGCAGTTCGGGAAGTGACAATGGTGCGGCTAGAAAAATCCTTCCCTGCTTTCTGCCGGCATCCAGCTTGGGGACGACTAGGTATTCATTGATAGATAGCGGATCAAATTTCGGGAGATTTGCACCACTGCCGGAGGAAAGGAGGTAGCTTTCCCGCTGGCCATGGCGGCGGCGGGCAATCCGGTCAGGATAAGCAAAGGCCAATAGCAGGCCGGCAGTTTCCGGATCGCAGGGTTTTTGCCGTTCGCGCATCCGCTGCAGCCAGGTACGTGCATTTGTGTCGATCTTGCGGCAGACCCCGGGGTCGCCCCCTTTATTTTTTAATGCAGCAATTTTTTTATCGCGCCACAACGAAAGCAGGTTCAGCCTGTCCTGCAGATCAGTGGATGTATCATCAGCGTTGTTTCTCTGGATATCGCGTTCTGAGAGGAGGGCTGCCAGGTCACATGCCAGTGATGCCTGTCCTATTTTTTTTCCTTGAAGCAGCATGTGGCCGAGCCGCGGATGCATGGCCAGGCCGGCCAGTTGTCTACCGGTTTCAGTTATCCTGCCTGAACTGGTTAAAGCATCCAGCGAAAAGAGGAGTTTTTTTGCCTGATGATAACCACCCTCGCGCGGCGGGGTGAGCCACTGCAACTCAGCTGGGTCCTGGACTCCCCACAGGGCCAGTTCCAGGGCTAATTGCGCCAGGTCTGTGTCCACTATTTCCGGTGGGTGAAAGGGGGGCAGACAGTATTGCTCCTCCTTGGTCCAGAGCCGCAGACAATGGCCGGGCCCCAGCCTTCCTGCCCGGCCGGCACGTTGCTCTGCTGCAGCTTTTGAAACGCGAACAGTGGTCAGCCTGGAGAGGCCGCTGCCCGGGTGAAACCGAGCGCGTCGTGACCAGCCGCTGTCAACGACGCAGCTGATACCTTCGATAGTGAGACTGGTCTCAGCGATGGAGGTAGAGAGAATAATCCGTCTTCGCCCAGCAGAATCAGGAGTAATAGCCCGATCCTGTTCTTTCTGGGAAAGGTTGCCATAAAGCGGCGCAATAATGATGTTGTCGATTGCCGGATCATCCTTGAGTTGCCGCGCAACGTCTTTAATCTCACCCGCACCGGGAAGAAAGGCGAGGACATCACCTGGATTTTCTCCGAGCGCACGCCGAATACCTGCAACTGTTGTATTGGCTATACTTCCAATGGCCTGCTGTGGCAGATAGTCAATACTTACCTGGTGGGTTCCGCCTTGCCCTTTTACAACCGGTACGTTTCCCAGTAACTCGGCAATAGGACCGGTATCCATCGTTGCCGACATGACCAGTATTCGCAGATCCTCACGGAGCTGGCAAAGATCGAGACAGAGGGCCAGGGACAGGTCTGCGTGGATAGAACGTTCGTGAAACTCATCAAAAATGACAAGTCCGGTGTCTTGCAGTTCGTTGTCGTCCTGGATTCGCCTGGTCAGGATTCCTTCGGTAACGACTTCAATCCTCGTAGCCCCAGACACTTGACGGTCGAAGCGGATCTGGTAACCAATTGTTCGACTGACGGGTTCTCCAAGGAGGGTTGCCATCCGGGCAGCTGCGGCCCGGGTCGCCAGTCGTCTCGGTTCCAGGATAACTATTTTCTTACCCTGCAGCCATGGCTCCTCTAGAAGGGCAAGAGGGACAATAGTTGTTTTACCCGAACCAGGTGGTGCCGCCAGAACGGCAGATCCGCTGCCAAGCGCATTTTTCAACTCAGACAGAACGCTGTTAATAGGCAATTGTGGCAGAGGCATGGAAATGCTCGGAGACCAAACTTGGTTTTAGACTTCATTTAAAAAACAAAGATTGATATGAAGTCTTTGGAAAAAGTGGGGGCTGACCCGATTTAATACCCAACTTTATGCGCGGTGGGATAGGTCAGTGGTATCTATGTTTTTGCTAAAAAATATTATGTAAGCCGCACTTCGTAACCTTGATATTTTCTTACGTTGATGACTTTGCTGGCGTCAAAGATGAGGTATTGACCTTTTATTCCGTTTAGAACGCCGCTAATGGATGGAGATTTTTCCTGGTTAAATGACACGACTTTTAGAGGATATTCCAATACAGGATAACGTCCTTTAAAAAGTGAGGTATCCAGGTAAAAATAATCTTTAAATTTGGCAGAAATAGCATTTTGGGCTGTGTTGAATGATTCTTGGAAATCGACCTCTTTCAACACTTCATTTCGTAACATTTTTTGCCAATGAGTTTTATCTGTAAAACGTTTTTTTAGTTCCACTTCAATCATTCCAGCGATCTGTCTGTGAGGCGTGCGTGCAATAATTGCCGCAGTTGAAGCTCCCTGGTCAATCCAGCGAGTTGGGATATTTGCAGCTTGAGTTACCCCGACTTTAATTGCACTGCTCGCTGCCAAGTATACCACATGTGGTTGATTGTGATATTGCTGCTCCCATTCAATATTTCTCCCTTTATTAAGGTGAGCCTCGCACAGCTCAGGCCTGATAATACACGGTGATGCCTCTGGCGCCGACCTGAAGCAGGGATAGCAGAATCCTTGGCTAAAACTTTTTTTGGTCTGCTTACCACAGCTCTTGCAATAGATCTTGCCGGAGAATTCAATTTTGATCTCTTTACCTATGAAATGATTAAGCAGAACCAATCCTTCTTCAGTGTACAAATGGTAATGGATTGGATCACCATCTGAGACGATCAGTTTCTTTAAAATCGTTGCGGCTATCACATCTTTATCACAGTTGTTTAATGGGAAAATTGGGTTCTGTCCCCAATTAATTTACTGGAAGTTGAAGTAACCCTTAACCGCAGTCCAGATCACCGTGAATAGAGCGACCCAGATGAACAGCCAGACCCAGAACAGGGTATCTCGTTTTTGATCTAAATCAGGATAGAGATTTTCTGCAACGGTTTGAGTGAGCGTTGCCATCACCATTGAACTGACGAATATAATCAGAATCGCAACCGCATTTCCTATTCCAGAAAGTAAATTATCCATTTACCTGTTAGTGTGCCGACCTTCGCCACTTATGATGTCAGTTTCGATGAGAGCTCTTCTCCTACTTCTGGGGTGATCATACCTGATTTTGTCATCTATTCAAGTGGCGTCGAGCGACGCCGTGGCCGATGAGCGCGATAGCGATGATCGGGCTGCAGCCGGGTCTCTCTACTTCTTGATGCGCCGGTAGACGAACAGGAGCAGCAGGGCACCGCCGATGGCCAGCAGCAGGCTTCCCAGGTTGAACCCGGTGACCTCACCCAGTCCGATGGCCGAGCCGATGAAGCCGCCGACAAAGGCGCCTGCAATGCCGATCAGAATGGTGACGAAGATCCCGCCGGGGTCATCTCCAGGCATGATGAACTTGGCCAGCGCACCGACGATCAAACCCATTATAATCCACGAAAAAATTCCCATGCTATCCTCCCTTTGGTTTGATGAAAAATACGAAAGAATCATAGTAAACATAGGAAAGATCCTGTGATGCGCCAGACCGGAACGCCAAATTTCTGTCAGGGTATCATAAGCATTAGGTCAGAAAATTACCGGCAACGCCTGGTGCTGTTGCAGCAGTTTCGCGCCTTGTCAGCAGACGTCCGCGGTACTACTGTTTGGGGTAGACTTTACCGATCTTGACCAATCGAGGAGAGTAACCTTGTGAAACAGATGAAATGTCCGGACTGCGGCGCGCAGTCCTTTTACGTCAAAGACCCCGACGACCGATTCACCATTTCCGAATTCAGCCTCGAAGGCGGCGCGCTCGAGTACACGGGCGAAGAGCCGGAAGACGAGCGCATTGAGGTGCTGGACGAATCGGAGATTTTCTGCGACCGGTGTGCCTGGCATGACCGCTTGCGGGCAATAAAGCCCACGAAATAACCCATTCTGAACCTTCGGTGATAATTATGGCAGAACAAAAGGACCCCACCACTGGAAAAAACCTCGATCCGTTCTGGAAATGTTTGACGTGCGGCAACACCATTCAGATGCCGGCCCCCCCGGAGATCTGTCCAAGCTGCAATCAGAAGTGCGCCTTCAAGGACGTGACCTGCTACACCCCCGATTGCGGCGGCCCCGGAAATATCGACCCGCAGCTCTAGTCTCGCACCCGGCCGGCCCGGCTGGGCGGCGATGAACGTCTGCTCCCGTCAGCATTACGACGAGGTGTGGTGCGTCTCGTCCGGTTCCCGGGTGAGCCTTTCATTTACCTGCCGAAGGTCGCCGTCCATGCGGTCTGCTTTATCGATCAGGGTCCTGAGCTTTTCATTGAGCAATATCCCCGCTTTATTCAGCCAGGTAT
>JABDQA010000037.1 GCA_013042475.1 Desulfofustis sp. | reverse complement strand
CATAACGTGGGGTTCACTCTGCTCGAAAAAGCGGATCGTCTTGGAGGCAGGATAAAAACGGATAGAGTGGACGGTTACCTGCTAGATCATGGATTCCAGGTATTGCAAACAGGATATCCCGATATTTCCAAATACTTGAATCTACAAGACCTTAAGCTCTCTTCGTTTCCATCTGGTGTGGCGATACGGCACAATAAAAAATTTCATGTTATTGCTGACCCGCGTCGTCATCCCTTGAATTTCTATAGCACATTGGCTGCGCCAATCGGCTCGGTAGGCGACCGCTTTAAGCTGCTTAAACTTGCCGGGTCTCTGGCCAGGCACCCCATGGAGCATATCTTTGACGGTCCGGAGGAGCCGACCATGGCCTTCCTAACCGATTGGGGGTTTTCCTCGCGCTTTATAAAGAGCTTTTTTACTCCGTTCTTCTCGGGAGCATGTCTGGACCCGTCGATGCAGGGATCCAGTCGGGTACTGAAGTATGTGACCCGTCTTTTCGCCACCGGCGATGCGGTGCTGCCTGCCGAAGGGATGGGGGCTATCCCCAATCAGATCGCCGCCTCCCTTCCAGCTCATTCCATACGCTACAATCATGAGGCAACAAAGGTAGAGGATGGACAAGTGACGCTCGCAGACGGCAGTATAATAGAGGCTCGCTATGTAGTTGTTGCGGTATCTCAACCTGTATGCGCCAGAATCCTGAACATCGATGCACCAGTAAAGTCGGTCGCTGAAGCCTGTGTCTATTTTTCTTCAGATTGGCGCCCGCCGCTGAACCAACCTTTCCTTGTGCTGAACGGAGAGGGAAGCGGTCCGGTCAATAATATCGCTTTTCCCAGTCTGGTGGCACCGACCTATGCACCGACGGGTAAAACCCTCATTGCTGCGGTGGTTCTTGGCGAGGAATTCGTCGACAATCACGATTTGGAAAACCTCGTCAGACAACAGTTGGCAGGGTGGTTCGGCGCAGAGGTGCAAGGCTGGGAACATATTAAAACTCTTACCATTCATCACGCGTTACCCAGGCAGGCTCCGCCCACCTCAAATCCGTACCGCATCCCGCAGCCATACTCTGACGGGATCCGGATCTGCGGGGAACATCAAAGTTTGCCGGGATTGCTCTGGGCTTTGATGTCCGGAGAGATGGCAGGTTTCAGCCTGGCGGAGTCGACAAAGAGCGTAGTCACGTGAAATCATCGTTTACGGTTAAAAGGGTATCGTGGAGGATATATGGATAAAACTGAACTGCTGATGCAAGAACAGATCAATGATCTACTTTCAGAGCAGCCTCTGGCAGTGTTGTCAACCCAGCGAAATGGTCAACCATATTCAAGTCTCATGGCCTTTGCCCATACCCGTGACCTCGGTGTAATAGTGGTCGCCACCGGTAAATCCACTCGTAAATATCAGAATATCATCCGGGACGCGCGGGTTTCTCTGCTAGTGGACAATCGCTCCAACAACGAAGAGGATTTTCATGCGGCGGCCGCACTCACCGTCCTCGGGGTTGCCAAAAACATAGAAAGTGACGAGCGTCAGAAATTCGAAACCCTTTACCTGGAGCGCCACCCATACTTACAGAAATTTCTCAACGCACCTACCACCTCCTTTATCAAGATCGAGGTCCAATGCTATCTGATGGTGTCGCGATTCCAGAATGTCATGGAGTACCGGATCGGTGAACAAGTGGATTTATTCAGCTGACCATCTGCCGCATCTCGACACAGCCGCCATTGGCGGCAAGGGGATGGCTTTATTCCAACTGTCGGCTGCTGGGCTGCCGGTTCCCCCACCGCTTTGCCTCAGCACGGCGGCCTACGATGTGTTCGTCAATGGCAATAGGCTGCGAGAGAAAATCGGCCTTGAGCTTTATCGAAAAAGCTTGGGGGACATGCGTTGGGAAGAAATCTGGGATGCAAGTCTTCGCATTCAGCTGCTCTTCATGAAAGGCGGAATTCCCGAAGAGCTGGAACAGGAAATTCTCAGTGCCATTCAGGATAAGTTTGGCGATCAGCAGCTGGTGATCAGATCTTCGGCCCCTGAGGAGGACGGCGCGGGCGGCTCTTTTGCCGGTTTGCATGAATCCTACATCAACGTGTCCGGGACCGGCGAGATACTCAAAAAGATCAAGAAAGTCTGGGCCTCGCTCTGGTCTGATCGGGCCATACTGTACCGCCAGGAGCTTGGGCTCGAAGTAGTGAAAAGCCGCATGGCAGTGGTAGTCCAGCCTTTCATCGAAGGCCAGGTTTCCGGACTCCTGTTTACCCAAAACCCGCTTGACGAAGCGCAAGTGGTTATCGAGGCGGTCCATGGTCTCAATCAGGGACTCGTGGATGGCGCCGTTGCACCTGATAGATGGCTAGTCAACAGAAACAAACTAATGATTGAGCGTCATACAGCGCCTGAAAACAGAGAGAGCTGGTTCGTACGCGGTGCATCGGGCGGAATAATCTGCGACAGCATCGACAGTGATAAGGGCGGTAGCCCGCCCTTGGATGCAACCTCGGTGGATGAAATTGTCCGGCTGGGTCTCAAAATTGAAGATCATTATCGGGCTCCCCAGGATATCGAATGGACGCTGGCGGACGGTGAATGGTGTATTCTTCAGTCTCGTCCTATTACCGTGGGAAGTGGGCAAACAGAAGGTGATAAACGAGCCTGGTACCTCAGTTTGACCCGCAGCTATGAAAATCTGCTGCAGTTGTGGAAAAAAATCACCGGGCAATTGCTGCCAGAGATGGATTTAGATTCGGCCCGGCTCGCAGCTGTCAATTTCGATGAGATGACAGAAACCCAGCTGGCCATGGAACTTCGCCGGCGTGCGACTCTCAGCGAGCAATGGACTTCTGTTTACTGGAGTGACTTCATCCCCTTTGCCCATGGAGTCAGGCTGTTCGGTGAAGTTTACAACGATCTGGTAGAACCCGATGATCCATTCGAATTCGTTACCTTGCTCACCGGCCAGACGATGTTGAGTACCGAGCGCAACGGCTTGCTGAAGACCTGCGCCCAACTTGCTGCTGCCGACGATGTGCTGCAGGAGCATCTCAGACAAGGAACAATCGAGAACATCGGCGGAAATGATTTCCAGGCGGCGATCGAGCGTCTCAGGTCACATTTCTCTATTGATTTCGTCGGGGTCGGCAATCCGGAAATGGTGGATCGTCTTATTTCTTCGATGATTCTGCAGTATGCGCTTTTACCTGGTGGTTCTCCTTCTGCTGCGCCCGCTGAACGAGAGCGCCTCGAGCAGGTATATTTTGAAAAAGCAGATAAGAAGACTGATATGGATCCAGCGGTTCTCCTGCACATGGCCAGGGACAGCTACCGGATTCGCGACGACGACAACATCCATATTGGAAGAATCGGGCAGGAACTCGAGCGGGCCAGCGAATATGGTAGGCACCGACTGCGGTCCCTGGGAACAGCAGTGGCTTTCGGTACGTCTGCAGTCAACCTTGCCCTGCTGCTTGAGGGAAAGCCTATCGCTGATCATGCTGCAACTGTAAAAGAATCAGAGGCCCAGGGATCCAGCCCCAAGAGAGTACAGGCACGGCAGCTGCAGGGGCAGCCGGCCAGTAGAGGGGTGGCAACCGGAGTGGCACGGGTCATTGAACAGATGACCGACCTGTCGGAATTTAAAAAGGGTGAGATATTGGTCATCGATGCCATTGATCCGACCATGACCTTTTTTGCACCGTTAGCCGCAGCGATTATCGAGCGGCGAGGAGGCATGCTGATACATGGGGCAATTATCGCAAGGGAATACGGCATTCCCTGCATAACCGGGGTAGCTCAGGCCACAGACTACATAGCCACCGGCGATGAAGTAATTGTGGACGGCTATCTCGGCATCTGTACGGTTAAGGGTAAAGAAGACTCTGCTGCCAATACCGCCGCATAGTTCGGTCGGTGAATTTTGTGAACTGAAACTGTAGATTAAATAAACTAAAAATAAAGCATAGCAATGGTAGTCATATGCAGAACAATAATACATCAGCTGCTGAGCGGATACGAAAAGCAAAACTCCTGTTTGCCTCCGGACAGATAAGGGAAAGTATCAGAGAGTTCACCGTGGCGGAACGTGAAGGCTACGAGCTCGTTGATATCTGGTTGAGCAGAGGAGCAGCGTTACTTGCGCTGGGCCATTATAAAGCTGCTGAAAGGGATTTCAGCAACGTACTGCAAGTCCAGCGGGACAACGAAAGAGCCTATTATTTTCGAGGAATTTCCCGCGCCGGCCAGGGCCGTCACCAGAAAGCGATCAACGATCTAACTCAATCGCTGAGCCGCAATAACAACAGGGGGATAGCCCATTTGATTCGGGGGCTGTCCTATGCCGAAATGGGAAACAAGTCGGACGCGGTACTGGATATCAACAGCGCCGGCGCTTTTTCAGATGCCGAATTTGACAGCTTTACAAAATTATTCGGCTCGATCGGTCACCCATTTCGAAATGCCAGGGCATTACTGGCAGAGGAAAATGCGCCGTGGAACAATCTGCTGGATAAATCATCGGCAGAAAAGTTGATAAAATTGCTCTGATAGTCGGCCGGTCGGATTCACCACCAAAGATAATTATCTCACTAGGTCTTTACGAAGTGAACCACGCCTCCGGCACTTACTTGGTGCATCTGGCCCAGATGAAATAGAGCGAGTCCGAGTTGCTCATTTTGTCGGCGTAGCGGTCTTCTGCCGGCCGTGGATAACCGCGCACCGACTCCGTGTGAATGTCTGTGAAAGCCCCCTGATCAAGAAGGTAGCTCAGCACTATTCCTTGTCTTTCAAACGGGTGGAGGTCTTCCCACAGGGCAACCTGTTTTAAAGGAAACCAGCGTTCGGAGATTGTCAGTGCCAGGATTCCGCCAGGAACGAGAATTCTGGCAAGCTCTGAAAGCACTTCCAGGGGCCGGCAGAGGTATTCGATGGACACCGTGCAGACCGCAGCGTCAAAGCTGCTTTCTGCGACAGGAATTACCGGCTGTTCATTGAGATCATGAACCATAAAACTCGATAATCTCCCATTGGCTTCCAACTCCTGCTGGTTGAGCCCAAGGCCCTCGACATGGCAGGATTCGAGTGATTCGGGGATATGCGACACCCAGCTGCTCATCAGATCAAAAATTCGGGTTCCGTTTTCCAATATTTGGCCATAAAAAGAGCTCACCAGGTTCCTTGCAGTGGCATCGAGATGATGTACCAGGCGGGGTGAGCGGTAGTAGAGCCGATCATTACTCTCATCTTCTCTCTTCAGAGGTGTCGCACCACCGAAGGAGTATCTAATCTCATCAACCGGAGCCTGCATGCCAGGTCCTCGGGCCGTAATTATTTGGGCGATGTCGTTGAGCGAGCCTCCCCGTTGTGCCGCTATGGTTGAGGTATGCTTTACAAGAGCTTTCACTTGGAGGGGATACCCGGCAAGAGGGTGGTTGGTGTCGATGACCAGCGATGTGTCGTCCGCTTCTACCAATCTCACAGGTGTCTGGTCGGTGGGAAAGGAGCTCAGTGGTTTCCAGAAATAGCCCTTGGGATAATATCTGCCGGGCTCGAGGGTTACCTTAGTAATTCCGGTGGCGGGGGTATGCGGTGGATTTCTTATGACCAACAGGTTTTTATCATTGTAGTTCGGGACCAGTTCGCCCGGTCTGAATGTTTCGCTATGGATATGCCTGGCGTCCAGTTTTTCCAGTTTATCGCCCATGGAGCCTGGAAATATGTCTCTCCAGAAATCGATTTTATCGATATAGCACCGATCATTATGGACCGCGTAGCGACTCTTCCAGTGTAAAGAAAATTCGATCGCAGCTCTATTCCTCATGGTAATGATTGGTGATCTGAGAAAATGGTGAAGGGATTGGCGTGAATCGACTGATCAGTTCGTCCGGATCGAACCGACAACACCAAATTGACCATCACCATTTCTGCGCATCACCACAATTTCACCGGAGTCCGGGAAAATTCCACTGAAAGCGGTGATGTTCACCTGATGGGTCACGAGAATCAATGGTTTTTCAAGAGGCTGATTCTTTAGCCAGGAGGAAAGCGCCTCGGTCTGGGCCCCCTGTCTTTCATAATTTCTAAAAAATGAATTGAGTGCAGGAAGCGGTGTGGGAGGGCCAAGTCCAAGGAGCTCGGCAGTTTCCAGGCAGCGGCACCACTGACTGGTGAAGACGTCGGCGGATCCGATGCCAGCCTCTTTCAATCTGGCACCGATTTTCACCGCTTGATCTCTACCCGTTTGCGACAGGTTGCGCTGGGTGGAGCAATCATCCAGCCGGAAGTTCTCCGGGTCGCCGATTCCGGGTGCAAGCGCATGCCGCATCAGCGCAACATGACTTCCCTTCTTGAAATCAGCAAGAAGCGTTTGCTCATCTTCAGCGTCAGAAGCCCACCCAGACCCCAGAGCGACAAATAGTGTAAGTGCAAACCCCAGAAACAGGGTTGCGCTTTCTTTAGTTTTTCTCACAATTACCTCGATTCTTCTCATTTCTTCATCCACCCTAAAGAGCTGGCAGTAATTCTTCGAATTTCTCGTTGAAATTCAGCATGGAAAGGTAAATACAGCTGTCTGGAAAGCTGTCGTGGAGGAGGTTCAGGTTGTCGATTGGGTCGTAGTCAGCAATCGAGAGGGTGTCGTCTCCGACACTTTGACTGAAAAGCTCTATATTGTTCGACATCCAGGCCTCGACTACGAGTGGGATATCCCGGGCAGTGAGCTGGTTCAGCCGCGAGTCATTGCCGATCACCGGCTGGGTGACAATAAACTGGGCCCCGGCCCCAATTTTTTTATCCAGCCTCTTTAGCTCAACCTCGATGGGATTGTAGTGGTTGAAGGCTGCGCCGGTCATGAACTTGCCTGGATAGGCTCTGTTGATGTAATCAATAAGGTCAGTGCTCGAGGCGACATTGAATTTGCCCCCGATGTGCGCCGGTTCCAGCCTGGACAGGTCGGGACCGCCGTCTCCACGAATGACAAGCAGGGATCGAATCCCGGTCTGCAGTGCACCCTCGAGTATTTCGTCAAGTTCGTCCTTGAGGTGAAAGGTGTTGAGATTGATTACCAGTCGTTCGGGATCGAACGTCAGATTAAGCATTTCTATGGTCTCCAGTGCTCCCATACGCAGGTTGCCCATGGGATTGTCCGGGATTGAAACCGCACACCCTGACTCTATGGCGCGGGTGAATCGCTCACCGAATCTGTTCAGCAGTCTTTCGGGATATTGATCGTCTGTCTTTTTGGGTGTAAGCAGCTCAATTATGTAAGGAAAGTCAAACATGAGTATTCACCTCGTATTCATCTATTTTGAGCTACTATAATCAGCGATCGGCAAAAAACCGTACTCAGATACTCATTTTATGCTCTTCAATTACACGATCAAAGATCGATGAAGCCGTCAGGCTGGTAGGGTTCTGGTGACGCCTCCCTTAGTCCTGATATATTTATCGCTATAGTTTTTGTGTTTTCTGTTTGATGGATGGGAGATTGGTCGCTTATAGTAGCAAAACATCATGGACCAAGACCCTGACTATTCCGATATTTCCGTGACCTATAGATTCGCGATCATTGGCGGAGGATTGACCGCCACCTCGCTGCTCTGTCAACTGGTTGACGAACTGCAGCGTCGAAGCAACGACGGGGCCCGGATCGGATCTTTACTGGCTGTAGAAATTATTGAGAAACATCATGAAGTGGGACCCGGATTGCCGCACAACCCTGTCTATGTGCTGCCTTTTCATATCACCAACATGTGTGCCAAAGACATGACGGTGAGGATTTCCAGGCCGGATGATTTTCAGAGATGGGTATCCGGCAACAAAGATTCACTGTCGCACCTTTTCTGTCGATCTGAGTTTGATCATTACAGACTGGCCAGGGGCGATGCGCAATGTGTGCATTATCCCCGAGAGCTCATGGGGGAGTATCTGAAAAGCCAGTTTGATGATGCGGTGGCAAGGGGTAAAAAACTCGGCATCAGCGTTAAGGTAAGGAACCAGTGCGAAGTGGTCGATCTCCGGGCACGCGGCTCACAGCTTTATCTCACGGCAGTTGAGCAACGGGGAACAAAAAAGGACATTGGCCCGTTTCACGGAGCACTGCTGGCCACTGGTCACTGGTCCGAATCACGAAAGCGCGAGAACTATTTTTCTTCTCCCTGGCCGGCGGAACATCTGCGTACCGCCATAGCACCCGGTGCTGCAGTGGGAGTCATCGGTTCGAGCTTAAGCGCCATCGAAACAGCGCTGACCCTGACGGCAGATGGGCGGTTTCACCGTCTTGCTTCGGGTAAATTAATCTATGAAAAGTCAGATGCACCCCGTAGTCTGACCCTCTTCTCCAGAAGAGGACTCGTGCCCCACGTCAGGGGACGTATTGGGAGTCGGCTAAATCGTTATTTTACCTGTACCCGGCTAAGGGATCTCATCGTCGATCATCAGGGCCAGGTGACGTTGAAGGAGATTTTCGATTTACTCGACCGCGAATTATCCGAAGCCTATGGTGGAGTCATCGATTGGCAGCAGGTAACCGCACCGGGAGGGGCACCGGAGCATCTCCTCCGGCGAAGTATTGACAAGGCACTGAAGGGGGATGGAGCCGAGGGGGAACTTGTCTGGCAGACCGTGCTTGTCCAGATTTTTCCTCTGGTGAGAGAACTTTATCTGGCGCTGAGCGAAAATGAACGGCAACGTTTTGACCGGGAATACAACACACTCTTTTTTATGCATGCGGCCACCCAGCCGGCCATCAATGGTGAAAAACTGCTGGCTCTCATGGAAGCCGGGGTAGTCGAAGTTACCAGGCTGGGTAAAGATTATCGTTTTGTTTGCAACGAATCGTCGCACCAGTTCGAGTTTCACTATAAGACTCCAAACGGACAGCGGCGTTGCGCCACTTTCACTTACTGCGTCGATGCCCGTGGCCAGCCTCGATCGATAGGAACGGACAGCTCGAAATTGACCCGCAATCTGATCCGAAGAGGTCTTGTTCAGATTGATCATGGTAATGGTGAGCAGGGAATATCAACAGCGGGGGGATCAATACAAATTGATCCGCATACCCATCGGATAGTGCTACCGCACTCAGCAGAAGGCAAAAAATCGGAACTTGATCTGTTTGCAGTGGGAGCCATGACCCGTGACCAGATCATTGACGCAAGTATGGCCCACGGGTTGGCTCGGTCCACGGAAACGATCGCACGGTTTCTGATACAAAAGCTTTCTGATGCAAACCAGCCCGATTGATCCGGTTCCGGCGGCAGCTGTCTTTTTATTAATTTCTGATTGAGCATCGCTACAGATACGGACAGCGGCGAAAATTGCCTTATAGTTCAATTACAATAGACGACCCCAAGACGTGCAATGGAGGCTGCATTAATAAAAATTGTGTCTGACGACCAGATGTGCACCGCTAACCTGACCCTCAGAAAAGGCCTTTGTCATGACATGAGCCGATTATGTCTAATAAAGGCCACATAGCACTTGCCGGTGGCGCTGAATTCGGCGGTGGGATGAGCGATCTAGACCGTCGGATAATGGAGCTTGCCGGCGGCGATGCCGCAACTATTCACATCATTCCAGCTGCGGCCGCACCGGACAATAACCAGCACCGGGCCGGTGCGCGGGGAGTGCACTGGTTCAAGAGTCTTGGAGCAACACGAGTCTATTGTCGGGAGATCATCGACCGGGCATCGGCTGATAATCCCGTGGAGACTGATGCCATCGGCGGTGCCGATCTTATTTATCTGCTCGGCGGATTTCCAGCCCATCTTGCCAATTCGCTTCGGGGATCGACATCCTGGCAGGCTACAATAAGGGCCTATGGATCCGGGGCAGTCGTGTGCGGCAGTAGTGCCGGGGCCATGGTTCTAGGTGATATGTTCTATGACCCGGGCACCTCCGCGATGCAGCCTGGGCTCGGCCTTCTTGGGCCTATCCTGGTCATACCGCATCACGAGAGGAGCGGACCAGCGTGGGTGGAACGTATGCAGTCTTTTGCAGCCGATGCTCAGCTGCTCGGACTCGATGAATTTACCGGTATCATCGACGATGCTGAGAACGGGGGGTGGACCGTATATGGCGGTGGAGAGGCGGTGGTCTACCAGGGTGACGGACAAAATCGATACCGGGGCGGCCAGGTGATCTCCTTCAGCCTGTTGCCGCCACCGCGTGTTGACCCTGAAAATCTTAAATGGTAAGGACTATAGTCATATCAAGCAGCTGCAGTAACTTTCTGCGGCCCTGAATACCAACGGACATATGGGAATTCTAGCACTCATGGGGTCGGGGGAACTGACCGCCACTATGGTTGAGGTACACAAACTGCTGTTGTCTCCCTATCGGCCTGAGCCGCAGGCGATGTTTCTCGATACACCGGCCGGTTTCCAGCTCAACGCCGATCAGATTGGGGAAAATGCCGTGGGCTATTTCAAGCAGCGGGTCGGCTGCCCGCTTCAGGTCGCCAGTTATAAATCTGCCGAAATGATTCCCGAAATCGAAGCGGCCCGTACTTATCGACAACTGCGTCAGGCCGATTATCTCCTGATGGGGCCCGGGAGTCCGACCTATACGGTGCGCCAGCTAAAAGATTCACCCATACCGGAGATTATGATAGAGCTTATCAACCGGGGGGGCTGTCTGGTTGCGGCCAGTGCTGCGGCACTTACTACCGGGAGATACACCCTGCCGGTATATGAGATATACAAGGTTGGCGAGCCACCCCATTGGGTTGAGGGGCTCGATCTGCTTGGTGCTTTCGGGCTCCCGTTGGTCGTTATACCCCACTGGAACAATGCCGAGGGCGGAACCCACGACACAAGCCGCTGTTTCATGGGCAGTTCGAGGTTCGAACAACTCGTCGATCGGCTTGACGAGCCTCTCCCAGTTCTCGGTCTTGACGAGCATACCGCCATCATCATTGATTTCAGCGCCGATGCTTTCACTGTTCATGGCATCGGAACCGTCGTGCTGCAGCTTGGTTCGTCACAGCTGCAATTCACCCCTGGCATCACCTATCCGCTGAAGCAGCTCCATGGAGAAAACAACTCAGGTGATATTCGTATCGAGGAATCTCGTCAGCCGGTTTTACCTGCCCAGCATCCAGATTCACAGACCGATTTCTGGCCTCGGCTGCACTCGATGACGGCTGACTTTCAGCAGGGAATAGAAGAAGACGATCTTGGTAAGTCTGCCCATGCGCTGCTGGAGATGGACAGGCTTCTCTGGCAGGCTCTTGGAGAGTTGGAGAACCCAGAGGCCATTGCCCAGGCTCGCGATTTCTTTCGAGAGAAACTGGCCGAAATGGGAACCTGCCAGGTGTTGTCAGAGGCCGGCCGCGACCGTCTCCTGGCCCCGCTCATTGACAGTCTGCTGGAGGCTCGCCAACATTTTCGCAAGACCAGACAGTTTGAGGCTGCAGATATGGTCCGCGATGCGTTGAGCAGGGCGGCCATTGTGGTAGAGGATACGGCAAACGGCTCGCGCTGGAGAATTGAGGAAGACAAGGAGTAACACCATGATAGTTCATCCTGAATTGAGGATTCTTGTAATCACTGCAGCGCCAGGCGAGGGCACCACGACCTGGCAGCCCGTCACTGACGGTATGGACCACGTGCACGTCGAAGCTGAAACCGAGACACCCGCCGATTTGCGCGGGTATCAGGCGGTGGTCACCGTCGACGCATCCGTTTCCAACATCGACAGCACCAGACTGCTGACCTTCGTCGAAGGCGGCGGAACCTGGCTTGCTCTTGCAGCTGGGCAGACACAGCCTCTGCCGGAAGAATTCGGGGTGCAACCGGGTCCCATCGGACCGGTGACCGAATTACGCGTGCTGTTTACCGAGAGGGACAATCCTCTTGGTGCCAGACTCCCCGATGCGGTCTATGTTGGGGGTACATATCAACCACTGCAGGTGCACAGTGACGATACTGAAACGGTACTCTATGTCGATTATCACTATCAACACAGCTCTGTACTGACTCGGCGAAGCCATGGTGGCGGCCATCTTGCCTGCACCACCCTGCAGGATTTCAGCCCGTCTCTGGTCCAGCGCGCCCTCTATCGTCTACTGCGCCAATGCCAGGGGCTGGCGCCTCCACCTGAGCGCTCACTGGGTATCGGCATCCTCGGCTATGCGCCGTCGGTCGGCAGGCTTCATGGTATTGGTGCCGAACATACACAAGGACTGCATCTGGTGGCCGCCTGTGATCTGGATCCCCAAAGGCTGCACCAGGCAAGAACCGATTTTCCAGCAGTTGCCACCTATACCGATGCAGCTGAGATGGCAGCTGATCAGGCGGTTGATCTGGTGATAATCGCCACTGCACCGAATTCCCACGCACCGCTTTCTATCGAGATGCTGCAGGCTGGCAAGCATGTACTCTGCGAAAAGCCCCTGGCGCTCAGCCAGGCTGAGACCCAGGCAATGCACGAAGCGGCGCTGACGCACCAGAAGCATCTGAGCTGCCACCAGAATAGGCGCTGGGATCCCGATTTCCTGGCGGTGAGAAAGGTGGTGGCTGATAAACAGATCGGCGAATTGTTCTACCTGGAAACTTTCGTCGGAGGTTTTCATCATCCCTGCGGCTACTGGCACTCACACGCTCCGGTCTCGGGCGGCACCTCCTACGATTGGGGTGCCCATTACCTGGACTGGATAGTCGGGCTGCTGCCCCACTCCATAGAGGCAGTGGTCGGTACACGCCACAAGCGGGTCTGGCACGATGTCACCAACGCCGATCAGGAGCGGATCCAGATCCGTTTCTCCGACGGCAGGGAAGCTGAGTTTATTCATTCCGACATTGCCGCCTTGCGAAAACCAAAGTGGTACCTTCTTGGCACCGGCGGTGGCATCATCGGACACTGGCAAGACTTTTCAGCCGTCAGTTTCGACCCCCTCTACTACTATGCCAAAGACGATATTCCAGCCACCGAGATGATGCCCGAGATCACCCTGCACCGGCGAATAGGAGAGGGGCAAATTGAACCCACGCAATTGCTGTTGCCCCAGCGTGATCCTTTCGCTTTTCATGCCAATCTTGCTGATCATCTGCTCTGGGGTGAGCCGCTGGCAGCTCCGCTTGCTGACTCGATGAAGGTGGTAGCGATTCTCGAGGCAGCTGCCAAGTCGATGAGCGGTGGCGGTCGACCGGAGAGGATCGATGGCGGATAAACTGCGTTGGGGTGTTCTTGGCAACGCACTGATTGCCAGAAAATGCGTGATGCCGGCTATTGGCGCGTCAAAAAACGGCGTAGTGCATGGGCTGGCCACGAGCCTTCCCGGCGCGGCTGAAGCGCTGGTTGAAGAGCATGGAATTGTGCGGCTCACTGAGAATTACGACGACCTTCTCGACGACCCGGCTATCGATGCAATCTATGTTCCGTTGCCCAACCATCTGCATGAGCTCTGGGTCATCCGGGCTCTCAACGCCGGTAAACACGTATTGTGCGAAAAGCCGCTTGCCTGCAGTGCCGCCGAGGCTGTCACCATGGCTGAGGCCGCGAGCCGGAATGGCAGGCTATTGATGGAAGCCCAGATGTATCGTTTTCACCCCCGAACCCAGCGGATAGAGGAGATGGTGGCAGAAGGGGCGATCGGTGTCCCCCGATTGGTGCGGGCGGCGTTTTGTTTTTCCATGTCTGAGGATCTTCTTGCTGCAGGTTCCAATTACCGGCTCAACTCGGTCCGGGGCGGCGGTGCTCTGTTCGATGTCGGTTGTTACGGAGTTGGTGTTGCCCGGCTGTTTTTGAAGCAGAGGGTCTCCAGGGTGCAGGCGCTTGCGCTGGAGAGAAACGGTAGCGGTGTAGACCTTCACCTGGTTGGTAATCTCGATTTTGACGGCTCCGCTCTCGCCTCAATCGAGGCCAGTTTCTGTTCCGGTCTGCAACAGACCTATTCGGTGATTGGCAGCGGTGGTGTTGTCGAGGTGCCGCAAGATGGATTCATCCCCTGGGACAAAGATGCGCTCATCTTTCATCGGGTCGGCGACAGCGATTCGGCTGAGCCCATTGTTATAGAGGGTACTGACCAGTATCGACTCATGGTCGAACATTTCGGTGATCGGGTAGCAGACGGGGCTGCACCGCTCGTGAGCCTTGAAGATTCTATTCAGAACTTGGCGGTATTGGACGCGTTGGCTGAATCGGCGCGATGCGGGACCTCGATCGATGTGAAGGAGCCGCTGGGGGACTGGCATGCAGAACCCTAGGCACAGGTCTTCGATTACTGCTGAAACGATTGATTTCTCAGCCTTTGAAAAGCTCTGGCAGCAGTACGGGTCTCTCTGGGAATGGGACAACCCGTTTATCACGCCACCGTGGTTGAAAGCATGGCATCGTGTGTTTGGCGGCGGCAGGGAGCCGCTGTTGACAGTCGTGAGCAACAGTGGAAATCCGATAGGAATTGCCCCGTTAATGACCGATGGTGCCACCGCCAGAATTATCGGATCGGCCGATCTCTGTGACAGTGGCGATGTGGTGGTGGCGCCACATGAGGAGCATCGATTTTTCTCTAAATTGTGGGATTTTCTTGAATTACGGCAAATTAACCGCTTGGTGCTTGAGCCGGTGCGTCCGGATTCGATCGTCTATTCGATTGCCCGCGCCGCAGAAAGATCAGAAAGATGGCGTTGCACCATTACACCATTGAGTCAATCGCTGGAGATGGAGTTGCCCGGCAGTTGGCAGGAGTACCTCGAACGGCTCAGCTCGAAGCAGCGGCACGAAGTACGGCGTAAGCTGCGGCGGCTTCATGAGTCGGGAGAAGTCGTGATGAGCAAAATCGGCGGTGCGGAGCAGATTGATGCGGCAATGAAACAGTTCATCGAATTATTCAGGCTGAGCCGCAAAGACAAGGCTGCCTTCATGAACAATGAACGGGAACGGTTTTTCCGTTTACTTGCTGCCGAGCTTGATGCAGCGGGCATGCTCCGGCTGCAGGAAATCACCATCAACAATGTTTCCGCCGCAATAGTCTTCTGCATCGAGCACGCCAATTGTCTCTACCTCTACAATAATGGTTACAACCCGGAGTACCGTGCTACCTCGATTGGACTCTTGAGCAAGGTGCTGAGCATCAGAGCGGCGATTGAAGCACAATTGGCAACCTATGATTTTCTTGGTGGTATCGAGCGCTACAAATATCAACTCGGAGGGGCAGAGATTACGCTCTATT
>JABDQA010000036.1 GCA_013042475.1 Desulfofustis sp. | reverse complement strand
AGTCTCCCCTGATGGCCGGCTTCATCGGGGGCCTCGAGATGGACAAATACGAAATCCTGTCTTTCAAGTGCCTCAAGCGCAGCGGCCGCCTTGCCCTCGTAATTGGTATCGATATAACCGGTGGCCCCCTCAACTTTGGCAATGTCGAGCCCAACACAAACTCCGAGCCCATTAAGCAGGTCTACCGCTGAAATCATTGTTCCACTGATATTGAAACGTGTACTCAGAGATGGCATGGCTGGCATTTTGCCAGAGCCCCAAGGCCAGATGCTGGTGGCTGGCAGTTTCCCCTGGGCAACCCGCTTGCGGTTTACCGGGTGATCTGCCAAAATCTGCTGGGCTTTTTGCAGCAGCGGTCCCCAGTCGGGGGAATCCAGATAAGCCTGGAAATAATCGCTGACATCTTTACCGATGTAATCGTGGGGCGGCACAGCGTCGGGAGCTGAAATAGCATCGTTTACCACGAGCAGGTGACGGTAACTGATACCGGAGCAAAAGCGGACTCGTTCACTGCCGCACTGCTGTTGGATCGCAGAGATCAATTCCGCCGCTTCTGCACTGCTGATGTGGCCGGCGGAAAAATCGATCATGCGGGTGTGTGCTTTATCCTGTTCGAGGGTTACCAGATTACAACGAAAGGCTGTCTCGTCGGCGGCCAATTCAATCCCCATGCTGGCCGCTTCGAGGGGTGCTCTGCCGGTATAATAGTTTGCTGGATCGTACCCCAACAGGGACATGTTGGCGATGTCGCTGCCAGGATGGAACCCTTCCGGCACGGTGGCGACTTCGAACAGGGTGGAGCGCTTGCACAAGTCATCCATGGCCGGTGTGGAGGCGGCCTCCAGGGGTGTTTTGTTATCGAGTTTCGGAATAGGATGGTCGCCCATGCCATCGCCGACGAGGATAAGGTATTTCATGATCGATTCAGCAACCTTTCTGATTAGTCCTCGTCAATTTGTACACGGATGGTCACCGTGGGTTCAGTGCAGAAATCAAGGGCGTTAATCTCTTCGACCGCATTCTGGACGGAGGATTCAAGGGCCATATGTGCGCGCAGCACTACATGGACGGGCTTGCCAGGCTTTTCTCCTTTTTGGATCACCGAGCGGATGGAAATACCATGTTTCCCGAGAATCCCCGAAATTGCCGATAGGACGCCGGGTTCATCCAGGACGGTAACCCTGAAATAGTATGGGCAGGTGAGCTCACCCATCGGAGTAATCGAAGGTGCAGTGAAGTGTTCGGGCAAATAGGAGAGCGGTGGAACCCGGTTGATTGACGAGGAAATGATGTTGCGGGCGATATCAACCACATCGGCTGCCACAGCGCTGCCAGTAGGCATCATGCCGGCACCGTGACCGTAAAACAGAGTGTCGCCGACCGTGTCGCCGGTGATCTGTATGGCGTTGAATGAACCGTTGATATTGGCCAGCATCGATTTTTCAGGGACCATGGTCGGATGGACTCGAGCCTCCATGTGGTTGCCGTGATTTCTGCTGATCGCCAACAGTTTGATCCGGTAGCCGAATTCTTTGGCAAAATCGATATCGATCGGCATGATACTGCTGATTCCTTCCACATAAATATCATCCAGGTGCACATGCTGACCATAGGCGATGGACATCAGAATGGCCAGTTTATGGGCGGTGTCGATGCCTTCCACATCGTACTTCGGGTCAGCCTCGGCAAAGCCTTTCTCCTGGGCATCTTTAAGCACTTCATCAAACGGCGTGCCATGTTCAGTCATCATCGTCAGGATGTAGTTGGCAGTGCCGTTCATTATACCCCGGATCACCTCGATGCGATTCGCCGTGAGTCCTTCCTTCAATGCTTTGATTACAGGGATGCCACCGCCGACGCTGGCTTCAAATCCAACTTCCACGTTGTGGGCGGCAGCAGCTTCAAAGATTTCCCGGCCGTGGGTTGAGAGTAAGGCCTTGTTGGCAGTGATCACATGTTTGCCGTTCCTGATGGCCTCGAGCAGGAAAGATTTGGCAGGTTCCGTGCCGCCGATCAGTTCGACTACGATGTCGATGTCAGGATCACTCAAGATATCGCCGGCATCTGCACTCAGGGTGACATCTTCATATTCGTCAGGAAGGACGGCAAGATTGATATCGGCAACCCGGCTCAGCTTGATCGGGATTCCTACTTTCTTCTCTAATCTTTCTCGCTGGCTAAGCAAGGTTTTGGCAAGTCCGCTGCCAACGGTTCCGAAACCGATCAGTCCGACATGAATTTTTTCCATGATCTGCGGTAGGTAGTAGGGATTCAGAGCCGGTCCGTGACGACAGTGCCCGATTGCCTGAAATCACACGGCTGAGTAATTGCGCAAAAGTACCCATTATCAGGGTGAAAGTCAAAATAATAGCGGAGATATTTTAGTGGCCCGGGCCACTCTTTTCGGCTATAATCACAGACCGTTTTTTACGGGTCATCCGACAGTTGGTTTATCGATGCCTCTTATATGACAAGCGAGTTCCTCTACTGAGGTTTACCGATAATCAGAGTTAACACAAAAGGAGAGATTAGATGAGCATGAATATTTTGGCTTTTGGGCCGAACGGCAGCGGCAAGGGCACCCAGGGAGCAATCGTCAAGGACAAGTACAACATTCCCCATATCGAGTCCGGTGCGATCTTCAGAGAGCATATCGGCGGCGGCACCGAACTTGGCAAGAAGGCCAAGGAATACATCGAGCGCGGTGACCTGGTACCCGATGATATCACCATCCCGATGATGATCGAGCGGCTGCAGAAAGATGACTGCAAAGAAGGCTGGGTACTTGATGGTTTTCCCCGTTCCAAAGATCAGGCCATCACCCTGGCGGAAAACCTGAAGCAGGCCGGCATAGAACTTGACTACGTCATCGAGATCGTACTTGATCGGCAGATTGCCAAGGAACGCATCATGGGCCGGCGTCTTTGTGTCAATGATAATAACCATCCGAATCATATCGCCTTTGATGCCATCAAGCCGGTGGAAAAAGACGGCAAGCTGGTCTGCAGGGTGTGTGGTGGTGACCTGAAAACCAGGGCTGACGACCAAGATGAAGAAGCTATCGATAAGCGTCACAACATCTATTATGACGACCAGACAGGCACCATGGCTGCGGTGGATTATTTTAAAGGAGCCGGCGGGCCCAAAGTAATCTCGGTTGACGGATCGAAATCGATCCAAGAGGTGACCGAGTCGATCATGGTTGGTCTGGGATAAAGATACGACAGACACTATCTGCTGTTTTGGGGCATGTTCGTCATGAACATGCCCCTTTTGCATTTTCAGGTGGTTTTCGTTACACTTGATGATGGCGAATTGATGAACGAGCTCGCTTGACATTTCTGCTCAAGGAAGGGTGCTGCGATTGCCAGGCAGCCTTAGAATAGAGGTGTCGGGATATTTCAAAATAAGCTACCAATAAGCAACAGATACGGCCGCCCGTAAATGGGATCGGCCCTTTTTACTTATGCAAGGACAACAGAGCACTTCAAGAAAAGGCAAAGTTTATCTGGTGGGCGCGGGTCCCGGCGACCCGGGACTAATCACCATGCGCGGCCGTTATCTCCTCGAGAAGGCTGAAGTGGTGGTGTACGACTACCTGGCCAGCAGAAAGCTGCTGCAATACGTGCCTGCTGATGCCCGATTCGTCTATGCCGGCAAGCGTGGCGGTGTAAAGCATACACATACCCAGGAAGAGATCAACCAGATGCTGGTCGATTTTGCCCTGGAAGGCAAAACGGTGGTCCGGCTCAAAGGTGGAGATCCATTTATTTTCGGCAGAGGAGGAGAAGAGGTTGAGACTCTGGCCCGCAACGATATAGAATTCGAGGTCGTCCCCGGAGTTACCTCGGCCACCGCGGCAGCCACCTACGCAGGAATTCCGATTACCCATCGCGGGTACACGGCGTCAGTTGCGTTTCTCACTGGCCACGAGGACCCTACCAAGGAATCGAGCAACATCGACTGGTCGAAAATTGCCACCGGCATTGGCACCATCATTGTCTATATGGGCATCAAGAACCTGCCGAACATTATCAAGAATTTAATCGACCACGGACGCTCTCCCGACACCCCGGTTGCGGTCGTCCGCTGGGCGTCGACACCTGAACAGAAATCGGTGGTGGGTACCCTGGAAACAATCGTCGATATTGTCGCAGAAGCTGAAATAAAGCCGCCTGCCCTGATTGTTATCGGCGAGGTGGTCGAGCTTCGCGATACCATTGACTGGTTTGAAAAAAGAGAGTTGTTCGGCAGACGAATCATCGTTACCAGAACCAGGGAGCAGGCCAGTGAATTGGTCGCTGGTCTTGAAGAGAACGGTGCGAGCTGCTACGAGTGTGCAACGATAAATATCGAATCGGTCGAAGACTATGATATTCTGGACGAAGCCCTCGAGAGAATCGATGAATATCACTGGGTGTTATTCACCTCGTTGAACGGTGTCAGATATTTCTTCAACAGGCTCTATGAAAAAGGACTCGACGCCCGCGATCTGAAGGGACCCGATATTGGTGTCGTCGGCAAAAGTACCGCCGATCTGCTACTGGAATACGGCATCAACGCCGATCTGATTCCACCTGTGTTCACCGGTGAAGGGCTGGCGGAGAGTCTTTTGGATCAGGGGGTTGAGGGCAGAAACGTATTGATCCCCCGAGCAGTTGAGGGGCGTGAACTGCTGCCGGAGACTTTGCGCGGGGCGGGTGCGCAGGTGACGATCGCTCCTATTTACCGAAATGTGCCGCCCCAGGGGCGTCGCGAGGAACTCAGGGCCGAGCTGGAAAGCGGTGAAGTCGACATGGTAACCTTTACCAGTTCTTCAACAGTACGGAACTTCCTGACCATGGTTGATGCCGCTGATCAGGAAGAACTCGAGCGCCTGATGTCGGGGGTATCAATCGCCGCTATCGGCCCCATCACTGCGAAAACAATAACTGACAACGGCCTTAAGGTGGATGCTCAGCCGGAGCAGTATACTATCGAGGCGATGGTAAGGAAGATCATCGACTTCTATCACAACTGATCAGAAGCTCATGAATGGTGGGGACACATACCCTGGGAGTTATGGGGACACTTTTCGCCCTGACGGGCTGCTATGCAGGGAAGTAAAAGATAGTCCTGGCCGGGACAGCCAGTCCATCGAAAAGGATGAGTCTGAGAAAGAACAGCAGAAAGGGCTGCTCTGCCGCCACTGTCGCCTGCTCATCACTACCTCTAAGGAGCGGCTCGACAAAGCGGGCAAACATCTGCATACTTTTTTCAATCCCGCCGGTGTCGTCTATGAAATAGGTTGTTTCAGAAGGGCTCCCGGTTGTATACCATTTGGTCCATCAAGTAAAGAATTTGCCTGGTTCAAAGGTTATTCGTGGCAAATAGTCTATTGCCGGGGATGCCAGCAGCATCTGGGCTGGTCGTTCAGTGGCGAGGACCAGTTTTTCGGGATTATCGTCAATAAACTCGTTGAAGCGTAAGGCTACTGTAGAAATTTTTTTTATTGCTCAGCCACTGCGTTCCACACGCTAGTTTGATCCTTGAAACTTTTATCATATACCTGCGTTAAAATTTGCATGGACGCCCTGATTTTGAACAACAATCCTTATTATTCAAAGCCCTTTGGCTTTGGTTTCAGGCTGCGCTCGAAAGCTGCTCAATTATTTCTGATCAGATCAATCAGCTCCTGGGTACTGAGTCGGCCGCTGGCATCGGTGCCTTCGAGCAAACTGTCGGCGAGATCTCTCTTCTCCTGGTGGAGCTGGACAATCTTATCCTCGATGGTGTGCTTGCAGACTAAACGGTAGATGGTCACCGGCCGGGTCTGACCTATTCGGTGGGCGCGATCCGATGCCTGGTCCTCGACTGCTGGATTCCACCATGGATCCATGTGGATGACATAGTCGGCGGCGGTCAGATTGAGGCCAAGTCCACCAGCTTTCAGACTGATGAGAAAGACATCTCCCTCGCCCGATTGAAAAGCTTCTACCCGTTCCTTGCGGTGTCGACTGCTGGTGCTCCCGTCAAGGTACTGGTAGGTAATTTTTCTCCCGTCGAGATAGTGTCTGATAATCCCCAAATGACCGATAAACTGGCTGAATACCAGAACCTTGTGTCCTCCGGCGATCAGTTCCTTGATGAGTTGCGAGAATACCGTAAGCTTTGAGCTGGGTATGGCGGTTTCCGGGGCAATCAGTTTTGGATTGCAGCAGGCCTGACGCAATCGCATAATTTCGGTGAGAACCTGTAAATGTTTGCCTCGATTGTCGGTGGTCTGTTCGAGTTGATCGAGGGCATTCTGGCGCAGCGCTTCATAAAAATGAAGTTCTTCGTGGCTCATGGTCACTTCGAGAGTGACATCGGTTCGGGGGGGCAGTTCTTCGAGTACCTGCGATTTTATCCGTCGCAGAATAAACGGTCTGATCAGTTTCTTGAGTCTCAGCCGTGCCTCGCGGTTATTGAAACGCTCGATGGGAATGGCAAAACGTTCATTGAACTGCTTGTGGGTACCAAGCAGACCCGGATTTATGAACTGGAACAGATTCCACAGTTCACCAAGATGGTTTTCCAGCGGCGTGCCGGTGGTGATCAACTTAAATGAACCAGTCAGCGACATTGCCGCCTGGGACCTCTTGGTGGCGGCATTTTTAATGGCCTGGGCTTCATCGAGCACAATGGTCTGCCAGCGGATCTGAGAGAGCTCGTCAACTTCCTGCTGCAGCAGTGTGTATGTGGTAATAAGCAGGTCGAATTTTCCGAGTGTGGCGATCTCCTCCTTTCTGTTTTTACCGCCCAGTTGCCTGATCTTCAGCGTTGGCGTAAAGCGGGCAACCTCGGTCAACCAGTTGGTCGATACCGAAGTTGGAGCAACCACTAGAGAAGGTCCGTTGGCAGCGTGTTGAAGAATAATTGCCAAGGACTGCAATGTCTTGCCAAGACCCATGTCATCGGCCAGGCAGCCGCCGACCCCCCAGTGGGCAAGACGGGCCAGCCAGTGGTAACCCTCGAGCTGATAGTCCCTGAGTTCGGCCCTCAGGGTTGAGGGGAGTTCCGGTGTGAAGGCCTGGACCTGCTCTGCCCGGGCAACCTGGTCACGCCAGGCCTTGTCTGTCGTGGTCGTGGCTTGCTCGACAAGTTTCCCAAGAGAGTGGGCAGCCAGAGGGTGAACCGAGATCTCCTCGGCTTCCCCATCATCCTCGCCGAAGGTGTTCAATTCATCTAACCGTTTTCTGAATTCCCTGGTAAGGGCAATATAGTGGCCGTCTTCAACTTCGATGAATCGACCGGAGCTGGTTCGGATGCGGCTCAGAATTTCTTTAAGGTCAATGACCAGTTCCTGATCGAGTACCAGTTCACCGCTCAAGCCAAACCAGTTCTGTCGATTAGTGCGTATTTTCAGGTTAAGGTTTTTTAGCGAAGCTTGATGGCTGATGGCGAGTTTCTCACCTTCGGGCCACTCAACGACCACCTGGTCGCTTATTTCCCTGAGCTCGAGAAGGGCCTGCAAACAGTCCTCCGGATCCTGTAAATGCCATTCCCGGTCGCGCTCCTGTTCCAGATCGACCGCCAGATCGAGAATAGGGCACTGCTCTTCTATTTCCCGAGCTTTCCGTTCTTCTTCGGCAAGATTTCTCTTGGTCTGTACCCGCTTACCCTCGACTTCTGCCATGATATTTTCAGCGCCTTGACCGGGCTTCGCATAATGGTTCCCGGCCTTGAAAGGCTTGGCCAGCATTTCCAGCCGGAAGCCGCTGCCGAAAGGCAGAATATGAATGTAGATGGTCGTATCAGCCTCTACGAAGACGATGTCCTCAGCATGTCGGGAAGAGCGGTCGGCGCCGATGGCCGAATGCACCGTCATGAAGGAAGAAATATTGCCAATGGCAGTCAATACTTCTTCACTTGCCTCGATCGGGACGGTGAGGCCTGTGCTACCGGTGATGGCGGCAATACGTCTATGATTATCGTTTATTCTGACGACTTTGAAGCGAGTCAAGGTTTCCCGCACCAGCATGATGTTGTCGCCGCTCACCGGCAGGGCGAAATGTATATGCAGTTCATCACCCCTGTTTTCAACCAGCAATTCAGGCTCGCCGGTGATGAAATCAACGGGAGTGGTTGGGTGATCATGCAGAAAAAGCAAGGGATGGCCAACTAGGGCGAGCAACAGTTTCTGCTGGTTGAAGCCGTAAAGAGGCTGACTTTCTCCGCTGTCTGTTTTCCGAATTGCCAGACAGATTTTTCGGTCTTGAAGGCTGAGGAAGGGCAGCCGGGAGGATTCGTGCAGGCGAGCCAACGAGATGGGTCGGCCTCTGCTCCAGCTACCATCTTCTGAAAGTCTCTGCTCTCGGGGCCGGACCGTGAGTATCTCATTTTCATAGCCGATGAGCCAGATCAGCCGTCGGTCCTGGTCTTTATATTCCTGCACCGCGCTCGATGAGATACTGATCAGCGCCTGGAGGCTGCGTTTCCAGGGCTCCTCGGGCTCAATCAGATCAACAAAGGGGCGCAGAGCTTCGATGCTCGGGGTCGCCTCAGTCGGTGTGTCGACAGCAGAAGAAGCCGACTCTTTCAGCAACTCAGAGAGTATGACCGTGAAGAGCCCGTAGTGTTGTTCAGAGGCTTTCCGGCAGGTCGTCTTTACCGCCTTTTCCACATCGGGCTCAAGAGCACCGGCCAGCCAGTACTGGGTGAGCGCACCAAAAAGTATCGCTACTGCAGAGGGGGGAGGCGTCTCGGCAAGGACTATTTCCTGGGGCTGATTTTTCTGATGCAGCCTGCTTTCAATAAGATTGTGCAGATACAAATAGGCCTGTTGTTCATCGCTTTTTTCGAAAAGACTCAAAGCGATGGTAATCTGGCGGGCAGCTTGCTCCAGGGAATCTTCAGTGCTGGCAGCAGCGCTGAGGACATGAAAGAGCCCCTGGATGCCCACGAAAGCGACGATCTCAGTCTGATTGATGGATCGCAGGGCCGCCAGGTCTTCTTGGAAAAGCGCCGCTGCCTCTTCATAGTTGCCCCTGAAAAAGGCAATGGTACCTCGGGATCCGGTGGCCAGACCGATGTTCACATTTTTGCTGAGCAGGTCACTGGCTTTATCACAGTCACCTTGAAACAGATACTGAGTGAGGAGAAGTCTTTGAAAAGGGAGATATTCATCCTCATCCAGGTTGGTGAAGTGGCTCTGGTTTTCAATATAGGCGGTTATCTCGGGAAATGACTCCAGGCGCCTCTGGGCGTGGAGAATGATATGGTTGAGCAGAAAAAACTGAAAGGAGGGCGGTAACGCCCGAAACCATTGCGGATCAAAGGGTTTGGTAATTATCTGGACCACCGGCGGCAGCGAGATCGGTAAGTCAACACACTGACTGTCGAGAAATCGCAGCGCTTGATCGATGATCTCAAAATCCTGGGTGTATATGCCGATGCGCAGTTCCCGTATCGCCCGCCAGCAGCGAGTAGACCATTTTCCATAATAGTAAGATGCGGGCGCCTCTTTTTGTACGGCAGCGGCAAAGCGCTCGAACGTGCCTGACTGAACCGCCTTTCTGGCTATGGTCTCGACGATCTCAAGATGGCATTGCCTGTTGTCGTTGAGAAAGCCTGCTTCTTCAAGTTTGACGACGTAATGATTGACCAGCGGTGTCGTGGGCCGGTTTGAACGGGGACCTTTTAATTCTAGTCTTTTAAGGCAGTTAAGGATAAGGGTGGTGTGGGCAGGTTCGTAGATTATTGACAGAATCTGCAGCAGAGCCTGTTCAAAGTGACCTAATCGGTCAAATTTCTGCAGTCGATTTTCTACGTCGGGCATAAAAATTGTCCATCACCATAGACGATTGCGAGGCGCTCAGATAAGCTTGTGATAAATCTGGCCAACCAACTAATATATCACGGGGTGTTTTTGATATAAACGAAAAAACAACTTGAGATCGATTATGAAAACTCAGCAGATACGGCGGCAGCGGAAGAGATACCCGCTGCGGCCGTGAGGGAATCAGAAATTTTCGAGACTCTTGTGGATGCGGATATCAGCTTCGGCCTGTCTGTTGCGCAGCCAAGCGTCGAGGATATTTTGCTGCTTAAACTGAAGAAGGAGTTCTTTGTATCGTTCCCGCTCAGCGTCGCTCATTGTAATTTCCGGGGGCTTTCTCTGATCAAAACGATAGACAAAATAGGAATTGTCGACCACCCCTGGTTCGGAAGTGACCGGTGCCGAGCGGGTGAGCCTGAAGGCATCGCTTACCAGAGCCGGAGGAAAATCAGAAGAGTGGTCCGGGTCGTTTTTCAGCATTGGTCCCGACTCTAGGATAGCAAGTCCTCTGTCCTGAACTGCCTGGTCGAAGCTCGAACCCTCTTCTGCGGTCGCGGCGATAAGTTGTTCTGCATCTGCTTTTGCGGCATCGGCAGCCTTCTCAGTCCGGAAGTCTTGTTCGACCCTGTCCCGCACCTCACTCAGCGCAGGGGTTTGGGGATCCATTATCGCTTGGGCGGTGATGATTACATAGCCTTCACCTGTTTCGATGATTGAACTGAGCTCATTTTCCTGCAGCTCGAATGCCCTGTCCAGGAAGGCTGGGTCTGACACCACCCCGGCAGGAGGGTTGCTGCGTGTGAAATAATCAGTTTCAACCAGTCGCGCATCCGCTTCCTGGTCCAAGTAAGAAGCCAGGCTGCCGGCTCCGATTATTTCTTCATAGGCAGAATTGGCCAACTGAAAAGCCATTGGTTTGGCCTGTTCAAGCTGTAATGCGGAGATAATCCTCTCTTTAGCATTTTCTATGGGGGTGACGCCGCCAAGCTGAATTTCTTCGAGTTTGATGATGTGGTACCCAAAATCGGTTTTAACGACCTCGCTGATTTCACCGCTGTCCATCGAGAATACCGCATCATTGAAAGCTTCGACCATCTGACCCTTGGTGAAGAAGCCAAGGTCGCCTCCGGTTGCCGCGGTCGGGCCCTCCGAATGCTGTGAGGCCAGCTCACCAAAATCTGCACCGCTTATTGCTTTTTCAAGGATCTGCTCCGCTTTGGCCAGCTGCTGCTGATGGATTCCATCCGGATCGTCGGGTGCCGCCCTGAATAGAATGTGGCGGGCACGGCGTTTTTCAGGCACCTGAAATTCGGTGAGGTGTTCGTCATAGTAGCTGCTGATTTCTTCCTCCTCCACCGCGATTCTGGCCCCGATATCTTCATACAGAAAAGGCAGGTAGCCGAGTTTGACCTTTTTTTCGGTTTTATATCTATCGCCATTGGCTTCGTACCAAGTGGCAAGCTCATCATCGGATATTTTGATTTCGTCCAGATAGTTGTCGGGATCAAAAACCACATAGGCGACAGAGACGGTTTCTTTCTCGAGATTGTACAGTTCTTCTATTTCGAAATCAGTCGCAACCTGGGAGAAAGCGCCGATATTTTCTATCGTCTTGTTACCGAGCAATTCATACCGGAGTGACTGTTCATATTTTTCCGGGGACAATCGGTTGGAGGCCAAAATAGTTCGGTAACGTTCAATATCAAAGCTGCCGTTGTCCTGGAACTGGACCATACTCTCAATTTCATCCTGTATCTCGCGGCTGCTGACCATGATGCCCATTTCCTGGCCACCCTGTCTTAGCAGAGCCTCCTGGGTAAGCTGCCCGATTACCTGTTGTTTGATGTTGAGATTTTCAGCCAGCCCTTTTGGCACGGTTCCGCCGAACTGCTGGGCCAGCCGGGCATAAGCCTGGTCGTAGGCCTGTTGGAACTCCTGAAAGCTGATTTCCTCATCGTCGACGACAATTGCCGCCTCCTGTTTGTTCATCAGGTTTGTGCCGACTCCCCAAAAAATGAAGACCAGGGCTATAATCACGACAATTGCCTGGATGAAGATCGACTGAGCTCGTTTCCTTAGAAATTCAAGCATGAGTGTAGACCAGAAGTGTGTGTTTTGATCGGCAGTTTCCTATCATGAAACGGCCAACGGTATGAGTGAATGCCTCTAAGAAGGTATTGATCGGGGATGGATTTACCTTGGATAACGCGATCCTGCAAGGAAAATCGCACAGCTGTATGGTAAAGCAAAGCCTCGCATCACAGTTTGCACCATTGCTCTGAAACATATCACATCTTCGCTGTCTCTCGACCCCTATACTACGATAAAAAAATAGCGATATCATACGGTTATATGTGATATCTGAATTTAGATCAAATGATTGCTCATTCTCTTGACAAACCGTTGAGCCTATAGTATTAAGGCCAATTACTATTAATGTGTAAATGTTTTTTTGCTACTAGTAATATTGCTAGTTCTTAAAGAATCACAATATCAAGGAGGTATGAAATGCCCACAGTAGAACACAATGGAAAATCATTCCAGGTTGATGAAGACGGCTTCCTACTCAAAGGTATGGACGAGTGGAATGAAGAATGGGTCGATTACGTAAAGAATTCAGAAGGTATCTCTGAGCTGACCGACGAGCATCAGAAAGTTATCGACGCCCTGCAGGAGTACTACAAGAAGAACGGTATCGCTCCTATGGTTCGTATTCTGTCCAAGACCACCGGTTTTCCGCTGAAGCGGATCTATGAGCTGTTCCCGTCTGGACCGGGTAAGGGAGCCTGTAAAATGGCTGGTCTGCCCAAGCCGACCGGTTGTGTATAATTAGACATAGACCATTGTTTTCAGAGGGAAGATCCGAATTGGGTCTTCCCTTTTTTTATTGCTGATTCGCGACTGCTTTTTCGCAGCAGTTCTGCTCAATTGATTTGATTTTCTTGCGGTACTCTTCAGGAGTTATGGTGGCCCCGCGCAGGCCTCCCCGCAAATTGATTTCACCCAGGTAACTCTTTTCCTCCTCAGTGACCAGCAGATCAAGGTGGGCGTAGCAGAAATCGTTCATGTCGATAATCCTGGAACATAATTCCCTCTGCTCCTCGGTGAGTTTTACCGGTCTGGCAGTTCCGCCGCAATGCAGGTTCTTTCTGAAATTGTCGCAGTTGTATCGTTCATAGGCTTCCCAGTAATCATCCAGGACAATTACTCTCAGATCCCTGCAATTTTCGATAAAGGGCTGCACCACAAAGGGATAGGGAAGGTGGCCTAGTGCTGACTGGGTATAGACATCTTCGATCGTGCGATATCTGAAGATGCCAAGTCCAGCATTGTGGCCTTCGAGCTTGACAACCACATCCCCCATGCCTTTACCCGTATAATGATTTACTGCCGTCAACAAGTCATGGATGGTATAGATCACCGTTGTATCAGGGATCATAGCCCACCCACAGAGACGGGTCTGCATCGTTTTTGATCTGCTGCAGAGCTGGGAAATAAAGGAAGGGATGCCGATGATACCGCGCCTGGACAGATCCAGAAGCACGTGCTCCTCCATCGGCCTCAGCCGCACGCGGCCGAGGACTATGTCACCTTTCTTGAGATCCTGATAGTGTGTGAGTAGTGAGTGGTTGTTGGTGATGATCCTGGGTACCGCGGTCAAAAGATCATCTCCTTGAAGCGCTGGTGATACCTGCTCAGATCTTCCTGGCAGGCACCGCAGAAAAGCAACACATCTCCATTGATCTGGGTGGTATCACTGTCGTGGGTAAAACTGCCATCACTGTTCTGAGTGTAGTGCGAGGTCAGCAGGACGTCATTGGCAAGTTCGAAAAACACTTCGTCATTTCCGCAGGTGGGGCAGGAGAGTCGATTGGCAATTCCCGTTGGGTGAATGGTTGGCATCATAGGTTTTCAGATAGGGTAATTATCCTCTTCCCAGGGCGTATGACAATGAGTTCATGCTCTCGGGGCCATTTTCTGAGGGGGTCTTGACTTCACTGTCCAAAGACGCCCCCGGTTCTACCACGAGATTGGTGGCCGACACTCTCCCGTGAATGGAGCTGTTTTTTCTGGCGGTGACGGTGTCAGCGCTGACATTGCCGTCCAAGATGCCGTGACACACAAAAGTCGCAACCTTAACATCACCATTGATCCGGCCATACTGGCCCAAAATGAGATGTTCGCCGTCAATGTTACCGTTGACGGTTCCGTCGATCCTGGCTTTGCCTTTAAAGTTCAACTCGCCGGTAATCGTCATGTTCCGATCGACGATGGAGGAGATGGTATTACTGTCGACCTTCCTGAACTGTTTCACCAGGTTGTCTTTAATTTTGAACATCGGAACTGACTTCTGTCGGCAAACTATGAGAGATATCAGCTACTTGCATAAATTTGGTAGGATTCACCGGATTTCTGTGAAGGCGGATTTCATAGTGCAGGTGAGGACCAAAAGAACGTCCCGAACTGCCAACCAGACCGATGATCTGTCCACGCTTCACCGATTCTCCCTTCTTTACGACGTAGCTTTGCATATGTCCATAGACGGTGCGATACCCGTTACCGTGATCAATCTCAACGTAGTTCCCGTACCCGCCATTTTTAAATGCCTTGAGCACAACCCCTGCCGCGGTTGCCCGTATTTTTGTGCCATGCCGACCGCGTATGTCGACCCCTACGTGAAATCCTGGCTGGTTGTTGATGGGATCTATTCTGTTGCCATATTTTGAGGTAATCGTCCCAACAACAGGTTTACCAAGCGGCATGAATTCAATGGTGCGCAGGTAGGTATCCACTTTGTTTATGAGTTCATCATAGTGGGGCTCTTCTAGCGGGATAAAAGGTCCACCGCTATTTTGCGATGTCTCAGGTGTGCTTTTGATAATCTCGATGCCAATGTTGTTCATTACCGATTCGATCAGCTCGCTGCGGGCATTTAAATCGCTGATGGCACTGTTCATCAGTTTAACGTTTTCGAGTTGGAGATTGGTATTTTCCAGATCATAGTGAACTTTCTGATTGTTGAGTTTATACTCATAATCTTTCTTCAGAGACGCTATCTGCATCTGCCTGGACTGCTCAAGCCTGGCGATTTGCCTCTGGTAAAAGGCTGCCGCCTCTTCCTTCCGGGACAGTTCAGCCTGCAGCTCACTTGCCATTTGGCTCAGGTTACTGCTGGTCAGCAGAGATCCGCCGCCAGTAAGAGTCAAAGCCACGGGGATGATAAGGAATAATAGAAAGGCTGCGGCGGTGAGGAGGGTTTTCCTGCGGGAAATTTGAAATGTCGATGAGAGGCCGTCTTCTCCGGTGATGATAATATGGAACCGATCATCCATACGCAGGCAGTATGTTGTGCACTCTAATTTTTATCTTTACAATCCGCCAGTTGCGAAGAAATCTCTCATAGTAATCAAAATTATTGTACTGCTTATACTATCAAAGTTCAAATTTTCAATAAAAAAAGGTAGTTCAGCTTCATTCGGCGTTCTTTTGCACCATGGCCACAATACTCTCCTGCAGGGCGATCAGTAAGGCATACGGCGCCCAGAAACTGTTTTCAGGTCTCAATCTGGTTATCCATGATGGTGACCGTATCGGCCTGATCGGCCCCAATGGATCGGGCAAGTCGACCCTACTGAGAATTCTCTGTGGTTTGGAGGATGTGGATGAGGGGGGTATTGACCGGCGCTCGAATCTTATCTTCAGCTACCTCGCCCAGGAGGACGTCTTCATCGAACACCTCGGGCCGCTGGAAAATCTGTTGGAACCGCTTAAGGATTCTCCGCTTTCCGAAGCCGAGAAGCTCAATCGGGCCCAGGCGCTGCTCAGCAGGATTGAGCTCGACAATCACCAGCATGAGGTCTCACTGCTCTCAGGAGGCTGGCGCAAGCGACTGTCCATATGTCGGGCACTGGTCATCGAGCCGGATCTGCTGGTCCTGGATGAGCCGACCAACCACCTCGATATCGAGGGAATTATCTGGCTGGAAGGGCTGATTGGCAGCAATTCACCGATGAGTCCGCCGAGCTTTGTGGTGGTCAGTCACGATCGCCGGTTTTTGGAAACCTGCACAAGCAGAATCATCGAACTTTCCAATAGCTATCCAGACGGGATGTTTCAGGTGGACGACACCTACTCAGGTTTTCTGGAAAAGAAAGTTCAGTTTCTCGAGCAGCAGCACAAGCTTGAACAGACATTGGCCAACAAAGTACGCCGGGAGACTGAGTGGCTGAGAAGGGGCCCCAAGGCCCGCACTTCAAAAGCTAAATATCGGATTGATGAAGCCCAGCGATTACACGAGCAGCTGGATTCAGTAAAATCGCACAATAGAGTGGCTCGAGATATCGATATCGACTTCACCGCCACCGGCAGGAAAACCAAGAAGCTCATGGAGGTGAATGGTCTCGGCTTGACCATCGATGGCAAGGTGCTTGTCAAGAATCTCAGCTTCATCATATCACCGGGAACTCGCATCGGGCTGGTGGGGCGAAATGGCTGCGGCAAATCGAGCCTGCTCAATTTACTCTATTCGTGCGCCCTGGGGAAAACCGAGGTGAATCAGGGCAGCGTGAGGGTTGCCGAAAATCTGGCGGTGGCTAATTTTACTCAGGATCGAAGAGCCCTGGATCAGCGGATTAGCTTGCGCAGAGCACTTGCTCCCGATAGTGACGGGGTGGTTTTCAGGGGGCGTTCGCTGCATGTGGTATCCTGGGCCAAACGCTTTCAATTCACGCCGGATCAGCTCGATACACCAGTGGGAACAATGTCCGGCGGTGAACAGGCGCGGATTCTGATTGCCGATTTGATGCGTCAGCCGGCAGATATTTTACTGCTCGATGAGCCAACCAACGATCTCGATATCGGTTCACTTGATGTGTTGGAGGAGAGTTTGCTGGATTTCCCGGGCGGCCTTATCCTGGTCACCCATGACCGCTACCTCCTCGAGCGGGTCTGTGATATGGTTTTAGGTTTTGTCGGCGACGGGGTGATCACGATGTTTGGCGATTACGGGCAATGGCTTCGTGCGCTGGATGGTGATGCCGGTTCCTCAGATGGGGCATCAGGAACGGAAAAGAAAAAAAAGCAGTCGGATGGGAACAGAAAATCAGGCCGTCTTTCCTACCTTGATCAACTCGAGTACGACCAAATGGAAGAGAAGATTCTTACTGCTGAAAAGAGCTGCGAAGAGCTCGAAAAAAAGATAGCAGACCCCGAACTGGCAGCCGACCCTGTCCAATTGCAGTCAGTCTGGCAGCAGCTCGATCAGGCACGGCAGCGGGTTGATCAGCTTTACCGGCGCTGGGATGAACTGGAACGCAAGAAATCACAGTGAACGATCAAGTCGATAAAATTCAGCGAGGATTCGTCCATGACACAGATCGTCAATCTCAAGCAGATCAAAGAAATCTGCAGGAAGATCGATTTTGCGCCACTCATCGAAGAAGGCTTTGCGGCCTATTCCGACGGCAGGGTGGTTGTCCCGCCGGTGGGTGAGATGTCATTCAGCGCCCCCCCGGGAGACACCCACATCAAATACGGTTATATCAAGGATGATGACAGTTTCGTGGTGAAAATAGCCTCGGGCTTTTACGATAACCCGAAGCGCGGACTACCCTCAAACTCTGGTCTGATGCTGGTCTTCTCGCAGCACACAGGGCTATTACAGACCGTGCTCCTTGACGAAGGCTACCTGACCGATGTGCGGACGGCGGTGGCCGGCAGAATTGCGGCAAAGTATTTGGCCTCTTCTGAGCTGGAGGCAATCGGCATATTAGGAACCGGTATTCAGGCCCGCCTGCAGGTTCTGCAACTGCGGACCCTGACCCGATGCCGACAACTAGTTGCCTGGGGACGGAGCGAGAAGAGCCTGGAGGCTTACCGCGATGCTCTCGAACAGGAGGGTTTTTCCGTTGTCACGACCACTGAGGCTGAAGAGCTAACCGCGGTCTGCAATCTGATCGTCACGGCCACTCCTTCAGCCATACCGCTGCTGTTTGCCGATCAGATCAGGCCGGGAACCCATATCACTGCGGTGGGCTCCGACACGCCGCTGAAACAGGAACTCGATCCGGATATCCTGGCTAAGGCCGACCTGGTGGTCGCAGATTCCATCCCCCAATGCCTGGAGCGGGGCGAAATAGCCAAAGCCATTGGTGCTGGTACACTGAATAGAGACCAGGTTGTGGAACTGGGAAAGATTGTCAGCGGCAGAGTGCAGGGCCGTACCGCCAAGGACCAGATTACGGTTGCCGATCTCACCGGTGTGGCGGTACAGGACATACAAATTGCCAAGGCGGTATGCGCTGGTCTTGAGAATGAGGATTAGGCCCATGGTCAAGTATCACTCAACGCGTGGAAGTTGCCCTCCGGTTTCTTTTGAACAGGCGGTACTCCAGGGCTTTGCTGCAGACGGCGGATTGTTCGTGCCCCACCCTATTACCCGTCTCTCCCGGGACCGTCTGAATCACTGGAAACATCTTTGCTACGTTGACCTGGCAAAAGAAGTGATGAGCTGCTTTATCGATTCCACGATCGTCCCAAAACAGGACCTGGGTTGTCTTCTGGATGAGAGTTTCGCCTCCTTCGACAAGGCTGATCCCCCACTCCTGTCGATCGATAGCGACGGGCAGAGCTGGGTGCTGGAGCTTTTTCACGGTCCCACCTTGTCATTCAAAGATGTGGCCATGGGGTTTCTGATTCGGGTGATGGATTATTTTCTCGACAGGAGAAACGATCAGCTGTCGCTGATTCTTGCTACCACAGGAGATACCGGACCAGCTGCCGCCTATGCGGCGGCTGGCAGAAAGCGCATCTCCTGCTGGCCCCTCTTTCCGGCTGGCATGATTTCGAAGGAGCAGGAACTGCAGATGACCACCATTGGGGCCGAAAATGTCACTCCGGTCGGTGTTCGAGGCTGTCTTGAAGGAGGTGATGATCTCGATCTGGTGGTGGCCCGTTTATTTGGTGATGGAAGGCTCACAAACCGGCTCAAATTGTCTAGCGTTAACTCGATAAACATCGGTCGGGTGCTGATGCAGGCGGTGCACTATTTTTACGCTTACTTCCGCCTCATTGAGAGGTTCGGGGATGCGCTCATATTTTCAATACCTGCGGGAGCTTTCGGTAATTCTTGCGGGGGGGAAATAGCACGTGCTATGGGACTGCCGATCCAGTTCATCTGTGCCACCAATAAAAACCACACACTGCACCGTATTTTCTCCGCCGGTATCTTTGAGAAACTGCCGCTTCAGCACAGCCTCTCCTCAGCTATAGACATCGTGGTTCCTTATAATTTCTGGCGCTTTCTCTACCTGCGAAGCGACCTTGATCCTGAGGTCGTCAACAGGTCCATGAGCGAGTTAAAAGATAGAGGCAAGGTTACGTTCGATGTTTCTCTCTCTCATAAATTATCCCGGGGGGTTGTATCAGCCTCGGTCACGGATGAACAGACCCTTGTTACCATGCGGGATCTCTACGAGCAGACGGGGTATCTGCTCGATCCCCATGGAGCGGTAGCCGTTGCCGGGGCCGCGCAGTGCAGATCAATGATGGCCAAACCCACTCCGTGTGTGAGCGTGGCGACCGCCCACCCGGCAAAATTTCCTGAGGTAATAAAAAAAGCACTGGGCTCTAATCATCAGCTTCCTGAGGCCGCTTTTCATCCTTCTCTCGAGGAAGCAAAGCATGCCGATGTAAAGATGATGACCTGCAATTATGAAGAGCTCGAAAAAAGGTTGGTGGAAGAGATCGAGGCCAGCCTTCAGGGGCAGCAGTCAGACAAGTAAGACCATCTGCGACGAAAAATGGCAAAATTTACAATACTAACCAGACAAGATATCGAAAATATTCTGGGCCGCTATCATCTCGGCACGCTCCGCTCCTTCACTCCCATGGCCGGTGGGCTGGCAAATTCGAGTGTGAAGATATTGACAGAGAGCGGATCCTACGTTCTTTCGGTGTGCGATGAGAAAGAGATGGATGAAATCAAGCTTCTCTGTTCGGTACTGGGTTGTCTCGAGCAATATGATTTCCCCACTACCAGGGTAGTTGAAACCAGAAATGGAGAGTTGTCCATCGATTATCAGGGAAAGCCGCTCTATGTTAAGCAGTTCATTGCTGGGGAAGTGGTGGAAAAGCTCAGTGCTGAGCAGCTTTGGGGTATTGGAGAAGTACTGGCGAGCCTGCATGAGATTCCACCATGTCCGGGTCTGCTCCAATATTTCTCTTATGGAATCGAGAGTTTTGACGAGCTCAAAGGACGATCTCCAGCAGCATCCTTCTACAATATACTGTCCAGCTTCAGAAAGCGGTTGGATGCGGCACGGAGTGAACCGCTGCCGAAAGGATTCGTGCACGGTGATCTGTTTTTCGACAACATACTCTTTGCCAATGGCAGCCTTGTCGCCCTGCTCGATTTCGAAGAGGCATGCGACTACTACAAGATCTTTGATCTGGGAATGACCGCAGTCGGTTGCTGTACTCCTGATCGATTGTTTTCTCTGGAAATGACGGTGGCGCTTGTTGAAGGGTACCAGTCTCGACGAAGGCTTGAAGACGGCGAGCGCAGGTTGCTGCAGCTCCACGTCGAATACGGCGCGTTGGCCACCTCGTTCTGGCGTTATCGCCAATACAATATCAGAAATCCGGATTTGCAGATGAGGAATCATTACCTGGCCATGGTGGAAATTGCTCGGCAGGTGCAGTCGATTGATAGCCAGGAGTTTATTGAATCGGTGTTCAGGAAAAGCAGCAATACCTGAAAACTGAATGGAGCGGAAATGGTTGGCTGAGTAAAAAATAAACTGCTGATCTTCTTGACAAGAGCAGCTCTACTTGGTTCTATTTCCTGTCACTGCAGGGTTTCCCCGCTGTCTGCTTGATATAAGGCGGGGATCTGATCGAAAACCACCTTATCGAAAAGGAGAATCCCATGAGAAAGACTTTAATGTTGTCCGCTGTCAGCGGTGTGATTACCAGTTTGTTTCTGTTCGGCCAGGTTATGGCCGCCGATCTGAAGATCGGCATCATGGTCCCGACCACCGGTTCCGAGGCGACCTCGGGCAAGGATATGGAAAATGCCATCAAGCTTGCTGCCATGGAAATCAATGAAAGTGGTGGTGTGCTCGGAATGAAGATCGACACCATGACCGGTGACGATGCCTGTGATCCGCAGCAAGGTACGGCTGCGGCCACCAAGCTGGTTTCCGCCGATGTCGCCGCGGTGGTTGGTGGCTATTGCTCCGGTGCGACCCTGCCGACACTGAAGATTTACGGCGACGCCAACGTGCCGTTCGTCATCGCTGCCGCCAACTCCACCAAGCTGATCGATGCCAATATGGGCAATGCCTACCAGATCAACTCCACCGGCTTCGATCAGACAGCAACGGCGGTGGCACTGTTTGAAAAGCAGGGGGCCGAGAAGATCGCGGTGATCCATCAGGGCGACGGCTACTCTGAAGATCTGGCCAAACTGACCAGGGATAAATGGACAGAAATGGGCAAGGAAGTGGTGGCCTATGAAGTGGTAAACAAGGGTGAGCAGGATCATTCCGCACTGGTAACCAGAATCAAGTCCAAGGCCCCCGATGCGGTATTCTGGACCGCCTATTATGCTGACGGCGCCCTGCTGATCAAACAGCTGCGTCAGGCTGGCTACCGCAACCTGATCGCCGTGGGCGACGGCTCCAATTCCCCGAAGCTGCTTGAAATTGCCGGCAAAGCCGCAGAGGGCGTCTACTGCTTCTCCAATCCCACCGTCGATTATCTGCCGGCGGCCAAGGATTTCCATGCCAATTACAAGAAGACCTTCGACCAGGAACCCGATGCCTATGCCGCACTGGCCTATGACGGCATGAAGCTGATGGCTGATGCCATCGAGCGGGCCGGATCAACCGACCAGGATGCGATTATCAAAGCGCTTGGCGAAACCACCTCATTCACCGGGATTGCCGGTCCGGTTTCCTTTACCGACAAGAACACACTGGCACGCAGCAACTTCGTGACGCTGATTGCCAAGGACGGTAAATGGACCCTGAGTGAGTAATAGTCATCACCATACCAACACAGTGAGCAGAGAGGAGGAAGAATGCGTTAATCGCATTCTTCCTCTGTGCTTTCGCATCCTGCATGTTGACGGTAGTTGACCCAAGAGTGCCACGGTTCTCCCATATCTACTCCTGACCCCCCATGACACTTCAGGATATTTTATTGCAGCAGCTCGCCAACGGTCTCATACTCGGATCGTTTTACGCCCTCGTAGCCCTTGGTTATACAATGGTGTACGGCATCATCAAGCTGCTCAATTTTGCCCACGGCGATCTCTACATGATCGGCGCTTTCCTTGGTTTTCTGGTGCTCTCCGTCCTCAGTCCCCTGATCGGTGACAGCTGGGTGGGCATAATGTGTTCCATGGTACTCAGTATGATAGCAGTCGGACTTCTCGGGGTGTTGATTCAACGCATCGCCTATCAGCCGATGCTCTCCGCACCCCGGTTGTCGATATTGATTACCGCCCTGGCGGTATCAATGATTCTCTCCAACGGAGTACTGGCTTTCACCGATGGTGAATATCTCGCCTTCAGCACCGATCTCGGTTACGAGGGACTAGAGTTTGGCAACGTTTTCATCACCTATACCCAGATGGTCCTGGTCGGCGCCGCTGCCCTGCTCATGTCCGCACTTTACCTGTTCGTGCACCGTACCATGTATGGCAAGGCGATGAGGGCCATCGCCATCGATAAGGATGCCTGCCGCCTGATGGGCATTCACGTCAACCGCATCATTGCTCTGACCTTTTTCATCGGTACTTCGCTGGCTGCCAGTGCCGGTATCATGGCCGGCGCTTATTACGGGTCGATCCATTTTTTCATGGGCTTCGTGATCGGTCTGAAAGCATTTACTGCTGCGGTAATTGGCGGCATCGGGTCGATCCCCGGTGCAATGCTGGGCGGACTGCTGCTCGGGCTGCTTGAGTCGTTCGGCACCCAGATTCCATTCATCGGTACCGAATGGAAAGACGTGTTTTCCTTCGGCATTCTTATCCTGCTGCTGGTGTTCAAACCGACCGGCATCCTGGGTAGAACAGAGATCGAGAGGATGTAACCATGGACCGGCTTGATTCCGCCGCCCCCGGAAACGGGGATGTCGCCGGCACCGGGGGACCCTTGAGGTGGCTCGAATCCCAAAAAAACCGGCTTATCGTGCTCACGTTTCTAGCCGGTTTGGCCATGTTTTTGCCACTCATCTCAAACAATTATGTCCTCGAGGTCATGACCAATGTCTGGTTTTACGTGATGCTCTGCCTCGGGCTCAATATCGTCGTTGGCTATGCCGGTCTGCTCGACCTCGGTTATGCCGCGTTTTTTGCGGTTGGCGCCTACACCACGGGAATCCTGACCTCGCATTTCGGGGTGAATTTCTGGCTCACCATTCCGGCCGCCGTGCTGTTCTCGATCTGTGCCGGGGTGATAATCGGCGGTCCAACCCTGCGGCTGCGCAGCGACTACCTGGCGATCGTGACCCTGGGATTTGGTGAAATCGTCAGGATCATCGCCAGGAATCTCGAAATAACCGGCGGCGCCTCGGGACTCATTGGTATCGAGAAGCCCTCGCTCTTCGGATTTGAGATCAGCCAGATATCTCATTTTTACTACGTCTTTCTTCTCCTGGCCTGTCTTGCCTGTTTTGTCAGTTACCGGCTGCAGCATTCCCGGCTCGGACGGGCCTGGCAGTACGTCCGTGAAGACGAGGATGCGGCTGAGGCGATGGGTATCGACAGGGTTGCGATAAAACTCTACGCCTACGTCATTGGGGCCATTTTCGGCGGAGTTGCCGGCTGCTTCTTTGCCGCCAAGATGACGGCAATTTCACCAGAGACGTTCATGTTCCAGCAATCGGTACTGATCCTCCTCGGGGTAGTACTTGGCGGTATGGGTAAAATTCCCGGAGTCATCATTGGGGCCTTTGCCCTGGTCCTTTTCCCGGAAGTATTCCGCGATCTTGGTTCCTCCCGCATCCTGGTGTTCGCCATCGTCATGCTGGTGATCATGCTCTACCGGCCCGAAGGCATCTGGCCCGAGAAGAAGACCTGAAAGGCGACGGCATAAGAGGTAAAGAATCAATCATATGGCGCTTCTGGAAGTAAAAAATCTGGGTTTGAACTTTGCTGGTCTGCAGGTCATCAAAGAGCTCAGTTTCTCTGTCCAGCCAGGCAGTATAGCCAGCCTCATCGGGCCAAACGGTGCGGGCAAGACTTCGGTGTTCAATTGCCTGACCGGTTTTTACAAGCCCAGCAGCGGCCAGATAGTCTTTGACGGAAAACAGATAACCCGCAAGCGTCCCTACAAAATTACCCGCAGCGGCATGGCTCGAACCTTCCAGAACCTGCGACTGTTCAAGAAAATGACAGTGCTGGAAAATGTCATGTCCGGCATGCACTGCCGAACCCGCACCGGGGCCATCGGAGCGATCCTGCGGACTGGTTCCCAGAAGCGGGAAGAGGCTGAGATAAAGGATTTCTGTGAGTTCTGTCTTGATTTCGTCGGCATCCTCGATGAAAAAGACCGCACCGCTTCCAACCTCTCATACGGCCACCAGCGACGGGTCGAGTGGGCCCGGGCCCTGGCCACCAGACCCAAACTGCTGCTCTTGGACGAGCCGGCCGCCGGTCTGAACTTTGACGAGAAACAGCAGCTGATAGAGCTCATCAAGCGTATCCGTGATGAGCTCAGCATCACGATTTTGCTTATCGAACACGACATGGGCCTGGTCATGAAGATCTCGGAGATGATCACCGTGATCGACTACGGGCAGAAAATTGCCCAGGGAAACGCTGAGGAAGTGCAAAACGACCCCCGGGTGATTGAAGCATATCTGGGTAGAGAAGAGGACGAGGTCGCATGAACAGCGCCATTCTGGAGATTGACAACCTCGAGACTCACTACGGCAAGATCCACGCGCTCAGGGGTATCTCTTTTTCGGTCAAGGCCGGGGAGATAGTAACCCTGCTGGGAGCAAACGGCGCGGGTAAAAGCACCACCCTGCGGGCCATTTCCGGGTTGATCCGTTCGACTTCGGGATCGATCCGCTTCATGGGAGATGACATCACCAAAAAGCCGGCCCACGACATTGTCAAGATGGGGCTCATCCATGTGCCCGAGGGCAGGAAGATTTTCAAGGGTATGACCATTTTGGAGAACCTGGAGCTGGGCAGCTTCACCCTGGATGATGAAGCGGAACGAAAGAAGCGGCTGGACCATGTGTTTGAGATTTTTCCGGTGCTCGAGGAAAGAAAGCACAGGGATTCTGCCTTCCTGTCCGGTGGAGAGCAGCAGATGCTGGCCATCGGCCGTTCGATGATGACTGATCCGAAGCTGCTGCTGCTCGA
>JABDQA010000030.1 GCA_013042475.1 Desulfofustis sp. | reverse complement strand
GTCTATCGCCTTGTCGATATCAACAGGAAGCGCTCGCGCAAAGGTAAAGATTTTGGCTTTCAATCCCAATTTGCTGATGGCTTTGATCGCATCGAAATCTTCCTGGGACACGGCCGGCATGCCCGCCTCGATTCGTTCTACACCCACTTCATCGAGCTTTTGGGCAATCCGCACTTTGTCATCTTTTCTGAAAACGACTCCCGGGGTCTGCTCCCCGTCGCGCAGGGTTGCATCATGAATTTCCACTTTTTCCGGCAAATTAAATTCCGAGGTTACTCCATCAACAAAGTTGTAGGGGCTTACCCACCACTTATCTTCCTGTAGATATTTAGTTTCCATCAGTAAATCTCCTTAACTCCTCATGCGCCTTGTAGTAGCAAAATTAATGACGTTCAGCGGCATAGTATTCAAATTTCCGCTCAAGCAATCCGAGACCCTCCGCAAGTATAAAGGCGAAGAAAAAAAGTACGAACAACAATGCCCACATATGCTCCATCAAAAAGTTAGAAGAATAAAGTTCAAAAAGCCGTCCGAAACCAACGACAGATACGAGAAGTTGTCCGATAATAACCCCCTTTACGGCGCGAATACATCCCAGTCGCATGCCCGCCAGGATTTCAGGCAGTGCAGCCCAGACGTAGACTTTGGTAAAAGCCTGCCAGTAGCTTGCCTGAAACGATTTGGCCATGTCGATCAGTGAAGGGGTAATATTTTTTACCCCTGCCCGGGCGTCGAGCACGATAATCCAGATGGCAAACAACACGGTGGTAAGTATGATTGTTTTCATGCCAAAACCAAACAGGGTCATCAAGACTGGAACGAGAGCGGTCAAGGGCGCACTTAGAAACATATTCACCCAGGGCAGCAGCATCCGATCAATCACGATCGAGCGTCCCATAAGAACTCCAATTGGAATTCCTAAAGTGATGGCAATAGCAATTCCAGCGAGAAAACACTGCGCCGTTACCAGAAACGCATCCATAAACATTTTCGTTGGGACGATCTCAACGAGCCTTATAATGATGTGGCTGAAAGGCGGTAATAATATCGACAGTTCAAGCTGACCGACAATCTCCCAGAGAATGGCCCAGAAAATCAGCGAGGCCATCATCGGAATTTTAATTCCAAATATCTTCATCGTTTCCCCTTTTACTTACTCCACGTAGGATCTCAACCCCTGCCAGATACGCTCGACTATATCGAGGTAGACGGGGTCGCGCCTGATGGCGTCTGGAGATATGCTGCGGTCGATATCAGGTCTGATAATTTCTGAAACGCGGCTTGGTCGCGGCAGTAGCAGGGCAATACTATGAGAAACATACACTGCCTCCTCGATCGAGTGCGTAACGAAGATAAATGTTTTTCCTTCTTCTTTGATTACATCCAGTAAATCTTCCTGAAATTTCCTTCTGGTCTGTTCGTCAACGGCCGAAAAGGGCTCATCCATCAGGAGTACATCGGCGTCGACGGCAAGGGCTCTTGCCAGCCCCACGCGCTGCCGCATACCTCCGGAAAGTTCATGCGGATAGAGATTCTCATAGCCTTTCAGCCCAACAGCTTCAATGTATTTCTCGGCGATGGCGTTGCGTTCTGACTTGGGCACACCTCTCAGCTCCAGGCCAAAAGCCGCATTACGTAGAACCGAGGCCCACGGCATTAAGGCGAAGTCCTGGAAGACAAATGCACGCTCTTCGCCCGGGCCAGTGACCTCTACCCCATTGACCGTTACTCTTCCAGTTGTAAGGGGCAGCAGACCGGCGATAATCTTCAACAAAGTGGTCTTGCCGCACCCCGAAGGCCCAAGCAGTGACGTCAGCTGCCCCTTGGGAAATTGAATTGTCATATCATGTAACGCTTCAACTCCACCAGGATAAATCTTGGATACCTGCTCAACCTCCACGGCTATTGGAGAGGTCGCAGTAGAAACTGCTTCTGCAGTAGTGCTCATTGGGAAACCCTCTTGTCAGGTCTGAAAAATATGTATTCGGTTCGTTCTAGAATTTCGATAAAGATCACGGCAAAAACCATGATCGAGAAAATGGCGGCATACATCTTGGCATATTCGGCGATGGATTGGTTGTAGGTGATCAGGTCACCAATACCTGTTGGAGTGATCAAAAGCTCCGCCAGTATTGCCCCAATAAACCCCATCGCCGCCCCGAGCCGGAGACCGGCATAAATCACCGGACTTGCAGCCGGGATGACTATTTTCATGACAATCTGCCATCGACTTCCCAGGTAGGACGCCCCCATCTCTATCATGGTTACCGGTGTATGCCGTACAGCCGAATAGGCGTTCAAGACAATTACCGGCATCGACATGATGCAGACCGTCAAGACTTTTGATGTGAGTCCGATACCGTAGGCAAAAGTGAGCAGAGGTATCAAGGCGGCCAAAGGTGCGGATTGCAGGACAATAAATACTGGAGCCCCAAACCATTCAGCTCTGTGATTGAGCCCCATAAATATGCCGCAGGCAATACCGAAAAATGAAGAGATAAACAACCCAATCAGAAGGGGCTGAAACGTTGCCGGGTATACTGCCGCCATGGACCCGTCCGTTATCATCTCCCACAGAGCTGCCATGGTTTCCAGAAATGTCGGAAAGGCGGGACTAATCGGTATGCGCCCGAGATACTCCCAGAAACTGAAAACGATGACAACCGAAATCACGCGCAGCGTCAGGGGGTGGGTAAAAAAAGATTTCATAGACTATTCCATTGCTCCAGGGGAATATTTGCCCCGTGATATCGGTTGTCCGGCTACATTGTACCGGACAACCGGATATTCGGATTACTGGCTGCTTAGTTGCCAAGCTTGGCTTTAGCGGCATCGAGAGGGGCGAGGTACCAGAAGTCTTCTACCTTCAGGTCTGAAGCAGGACCCTCGAGTTGACCGGCATCGACGAAAAAGATGAAGTCTGCCAGGGCTGCTTCTTCACCACCGCCGTTGGGATCGAAGACACCGCCTTCAATGGCTTCCTTGTAATAGGCATCGACCTCTTCCAGCAGTTCCTTGGGAATATCGGCGAGTAAGCCTCGTGCCTTCCGCTCCTTGTCGAGGATCGTATGATCTTCAGCCAGCTCACGCCAGGTTCGCAGCAATTCCTCAACCAGAATCGCCACACTTTCTTCATTCTCTTTCAGCCAACCAATCTCAGCAAACAGGACTTCGTCACTCGCTGGATCTTCAATTCCTGGCAGGACGTGAAATTTATCTCCAGCCTTTTCCATCAGGATGTTCTTGTTTGACAGGTCAACAATCGTTGCATTGATCTGACCTTTCATCATGCCGATGATGCGGTTCTCAGAACCGGGAACATAGCTGCGCTGACCCAGGGTTATATTTTCGCGTTTGATGATGATATCACCAATAGCTTCAGTTCCAGTCCCCCGGGCGTGAAAGGTAAATGGCTCTCCGTCCAGGTCCTGCCAGGTTTTGTATTTCTTGTCAGCCACTGGGAAGAAGACCAGCTTGCTCAGCTGAAAGATATTACGGATTGGAACGTTGGTTTTTTGAATGACTGAATAAGGAGTACCAACGGCGATGTCCATTTGGCCGCCAATCACCGCCTGGATAGCTAGTTGTTCCTTTGCAAATGCGGTCATTTCATAATCAAGCCCACGGTCCTTGGCCCGATCCAATGCGACAAGAAACGCAAGGGTCTCAACTGAGGCAACATCGCCCAGTGCTATCCTGACTTTTCCGGCAGCATGAGCCTGAATTGTTATGCTGAATGCCATCACCAGCGCAGTCAGCAGAATTGTCATTTTTTTTGCGTGATCTCTCATTTTTTGTCCTCCCACTAAGTTAGTATTTTTTGAGGCCCCTTAATCTTTGGTTTAAGGGGATAGTGCACAACCTTCGTTACGTCCCTCCTCTTTTCATTTTTCTTTTATTTTTCAGAAAACTAGTGGCATTTAAAAAGCGAGGATAAATATCAATGCCACTGCCCTGAAACCGCCATTTGGGAGCTAAAAAGTCCCGGGATATTTCCCACCGTCAATCAACAAATTCTGAGCCGTGAGAAAGCCAGCCTGGCTGCTGCACAGATACGCACATAGATCGGCCAGTTCTGCAGGGTCACCAAACCTTCCTGCGGCAACTGCCGCGGTTCGGATCGCTTTCATTTCCTCATAGGTCTTGCCCTGTCGCTCAGCCATCGCTTTGGTATTGGACGCATGTCTCTCGGTTTCAAAATCACCGGGCAACAAGTTATTTATCGTCACATTGTGTTTGGCAACTTCACGAGAGGTGCCGGCGACAAAACCGGTCAAACCCGCCCTGGCACTATTGGATAGGCCAAGAATGCTGATCGGTGCTTTCACCGCACTGGAAGTGATGTTGACGATCCGGCCAAATTTTCTTTCGATCATGCCGTCCACGGTGTCTTTGATCATGAACACAGCCCCCAGCATGTTGTTGTTGATAGCATCAAGCCAGGTGGCACGGTCCCAATCACGGAAATTACCTGTGGGCGGACCTCCCGAGTTATTGACAATGATGTCCGGCTCCGGACAGGCTGCCAGTGTTGCGGCACGCCCTTCATCACTGTTGATATCGGCAGCCACGGGGATTATTTTAACGCCCGTCTCTGCGCTTATCTCTTCGGCCGCAGCAATAATGTTTGCCTCGGTACGCGCAACTATGGTGAGTTCAACCCCCTCGCGAGCAAGGGCTAGAGCACATGCCTTGCCCAATCCAGAACTTGCTCCCCCTACTATTCCTTTTTTCCCGGATATCCCTAAATCCATTTTCTATTTTCCTCCTGTTCGTTGTCTGGCAGATCGTGTATGTATCAGTTTCGTGCTCGTTTTTGCCAGATTTCCTCTAACATCTCCGGCGAACCGGTTCTTCTCTGCACCATGTAGTGCTGCAGAGCCTCGAGGCTTTTCTTTTTTTGTTCCTTCATTAGATCGTCGGCCCGGTCCACATCAGATTTTTCCAGAGCCTCGATAATCTGTTCATGTTCTCTGAGGGCAGCAGCAGCACGCTTGGGAATGTAGGTGAAGATGGACGGCCAGCGCTCAAATGCGTCCCAGAGATCGGAAATCATCTTGTATAGACGGGGAAAAGGGGCGGCTTTGTATATCCGCAGATGAAATGCCTTATTAAGCCTGGCGAGCTGTTCGTATCGATCTTTCGCAACCGCAGCTTTCATTTCATCGTTTTTCTTTTTCAACCAGAGCAAATCATCCTGTCTGATATAAGGAACTGCAAGCCTGGTAGCCAATGCCTCAAGGGAGATGCGAATCACATAGATTTCAGAGAGCTCCTGCTGGTTAATTTCGGTAACCACCGCTCCCGAATGAGGTGTAAAGGTCACGTACCCATCGCTCTCCAGTCTTCTAATGGCTTCTCGGATTGGGGTTTCACTCGTTTTGAACTTCTTGGCCAGGGAAGCCATCACAAGCTTCTGGCCCGGCCCCAAGGTTCCCTTGATAATCCCTTGCCGCAGCTTCTCATAGACAATAAGATTCTTCGTTTTGCCTTTGGGTTTCATAAATAAGATGCCCTCCATAGACAAATCATATAGGATGTTGTATTGAATCCTATATGATCAAAGTTATTATCCTATAGGATTTAGTTGTCAACCATTTTTTGAAAAACAGGCTGTGCAGCTACGCCAGAGAAGATATCGAATCTCATAACCGTGAACATGACAACATTTTGTTATCGTACATGAAATAGGTGTTTTATTGATCATATAAATGATAGCTTATTAACCCAGTTGATATGAATTCTAACTCAGTTAAAGGGGGCCAACATGGCTACATTCAAAACAAACCATCTCCATATAATCTGTGAAGATCTTGAAAAGATGAAGGATTTCTGGACACGGGGAATTGGAGCAACGTTTAAAGAGAATCGCAGTTTTGGTGGAGCTGCTGGAGTTGTACTTCAGCTCGATGACCTTCAAATAAATCTGAGGGTGCCAAAGAGTACAGAAAATGAGATTAAACCAAATGAAGGTGCGCTGGGATACGATCACTTGGGCTTGGAGGTAGACGATATAGATTCAGCCTACTCCGATCTAGCCGCTTTTGGATGTTCAATAGAATCAGGCCCCGCTGAGTTGAATGACAGAAAGATTTTATTTCTCAACGGTCCTGAAAACCTCATCTTGGAGCTTATACAATTTAACCGGTAGGCAGATCCCAATGAACTATCCTGGCTCTGTCCCGCTAAGCTCTCAGAATCGGAATCTCAAAAGACTGATAAATCACCTATGCTCTACGAATTAGATGATAAGCGAGTGAAATTACCAGAAAACTACTTCATTGCCAATAGTGCTACAGTGATTGGTAATGTCGCTCTTGGTATCGACGTAAGTGTCTGGTTTAACGTGGTTATACGTGGTGACTCGGAATTAATAGTTATTGGCGATGAATGCAACATTCAGGATGGGACAATCATACATACTGATCCGGGTTATCCCATGACATTAGGCAAAGGAGTTACTATTGGGCACAAAGCCATGCTGCACGGATGCACAATTGGCGACTATAGTTTGGTAGGCATAAATGCAGTGGTTTTAAATGGGGCAAAAATTGGCTGTCACTGCATTGTCGGCGCCAATTCGCTGGTGAAAGAAAATATGGAAATACCGGATGGATCTCTAGCGGTAGGATCACCTGCCAAGATTATAAGCCGGGTGAGCTCTGAGCAAAAAAATGCGTTGGAATTACAGGCACAGCACTATGTGAGAAACGGTCGTCGTTTCAAAGAAAGCCTGACAAATGATACGAGAGGCTAATTTTACGGGCAGCAATCCATTTATTAGCATTACTTTGTTTTTTTCATAGTAGACAACTCCTGTTAGTTATACTTTGCCAGCTTGGTTTCAATCGAAGGATTTTAAACGGCATCTTTCTTAGCTTGCTGCCTATATGTCAAAAACCTTACCGGCTCCCAGGACTTGAAAGTTGACATCTTTTTGCATCTGCCGTGCCATGATCTCGCACGCATCATCGCAGGTACAATGTCCTGTCAAGAGGTGCTGGACCGCCAGACCTTTAAGGTATTTTGCCGCCTTGTCGAAATTTTCATCCACCTGTCGTAGGTGGAATCCACCAATTACGGCGTAGACCCTATCATTATTACAGACACTCTTTGCGTATTCCACGGTATTGCAAATCCCGGAATGGGCACAACCGGTGATTACGACTACCCCTTTTGCTGTGTTGACGGCAATTCCGCTGTCATCAGGGAGTACATCAACAGTTCCATCTTCTAAAATTGTTGGGAAGTCCTTATTTTCAAACTCAAAATTTCTGGGGATACCGGTGAGAAAAAAAATCCCCCGCTGTATTTCGAAGGACTCTTTGGAGAGAATGAGTTCGTTGTTTTTTCCCAATTCATCTTTGCTTATCGCCATACCATCATACTTGCCGTTCACCTTCGAATATCGCTTGAGGAAGCAGTCTGGATGGGCGAATATCTTTTTGTTTTTTATATATGCCAAACCATCTGCATGATCATAATGCCCGTGACTCAACACAGCGATATCAACACTGAAGAGATCAATCCCCAGGTTAATCGCATTCAGCATAAATCTGTTCGTCTGACCAAAATCAAGTAGTACACTCGCTTCCTCATGTTCAATGAGAAGAGACAAACCATGTTCCGGGAGACACTGATCGCTTCCTTTTCTGTCATCAGCTAAAACGGTGATTCTCATTGTATATTTTCCAAGGTTAAACTGTTCAGTGTCAGGTTGATTTCGGTTGAACTTTCAGTGCCGCCATATTCTTGGCAGACAGCGCCCCATTGCCTGGCCAGGAATTATCTATCTTTGATCTTGCACTGAATTGATTTAACCTATCAGTCGATTGGTTGTATGTTTCTCTCGCAGCCAGGCAGAAGCTGCCGTTTGGAACAAAACTTACTTGAATAGTTTGCTGATTCGTTCATAGCCGGCCTTGAGTTCGTCGGCGGCCAGTCCTAATGCTTCTCCCGTATTATCAAGAGTATGCCCAATTTCATCGGTGAAGGGTCTTAATTTAACAAGAAAAGAATCATATTCACGCTCCAGTTTTTCCAGTTCGCTCTTAGCGTCCTCTTTACCAAGATGGGCCTGGAGTCTGATTTCATCTCTTAGTTGCTCAATTTGCGCTCTCTTCTCTTCAATCATTTTTTTTAAGTCTTCCATATTTGGGCTCCTCTTTTATCTGTCATTAGTGCCTGGCACCAGCCAGGTTTAGTCGAATTATTGAGTTCGCCATTGCTGGCGGGCCATGGACCCAAGATGCATGGTGTTTAATTGCGACAAGTTTTATTGGGATACGTTCATCGGACTCCTTCTGAGGTAGTCGGAATAATGCAACATGCCTTGCTCGAAGATTATCTATACTTTGGGCAGTTTCCAGAAGATTGCCACATTCGTTGGAGTCTTTTTTTTTTGACTGTCTCACCATTGATGCCAAGAATGTCATCAAATGATTGTGAGATGAAACACTTCAAAAACCCGTAAAATATCACGGATGTGAATAAAGGGATCTAACGCAACAGCGCCCACCTGCCGGGCTCGTGAGGTCCATCACAATGAGTGACAAAGCTATCAGAGATGCTTCGAAGAATACTCACAGTCGCCTTACTAAAGTCCTGGCAAATGGGTGTTTATAGCTGATGCGCATCCTCCATTTCAGCGATCCCCATATCCCCACACCGCTGAGTCATGTGCCATTGGTTAAATGGCTGGGTAAACGGGCGATCGGCGGGGCCAATCTGATATTGGGACGCTATCGGTTGTTTGCCGATGCTGCTGAAAAACTCGCCGCGCTCGCCCGCTTCACAGCGGAACAGAGAGTCGATCTTGTGATATGCACCGGCGACTACACGGCGCTCGGTCTCACCCATGAATATGAAGAAGCTGTTCGCACCGCGCGCCCTCTGATGAACGCACCTCATGGCTACATCAATGTACCGGGCAATCATGACTATTACCTGGCCGACGCACTCAGAGAAGAACGTTTTCGCACCTATTTTAAGACAACACTGACCAGTGATTTACCCGAGAGCCAGGTGGATGGACCATGGCCTCTGGTACGGCTGATTGGTGAAGATATTGCTGTTATTGCAGTTAATAGTTCCAGGCCTAATCCTCAACCATGGAGGTCGAGCGGAAAAATACCAGAGAACCAGTTGGCTCAATTGCAGAAACTTTCTGAGGATCACCGACTTGTTGACCGCCGGGTATTTGTCATAACCCACCACGCCCCCATGCGTGCCAATGGTAAAAAGGACAACAGACTTCACGGTCTGACCAACGCCGATCAATTGCTTCTAGTCTGTTCTGAATTTCATCGGGCACTAATTCTCTGTGGACATGTGCATCAATGTTATCACGTAATCGATAAGACAACCGGTCAGGCAATTTTCTGTGCCGGAAGCGTGTCGCTTGAGGGAAAAGAAGGACTCTGGCTTTTTGATATTCAGGGCGACGAAATAAAGGCAACGAAGGGAAGGTTGAATGGCCGCCACTATGAACTGAGCAGCGAAATTAAACTCACGAATCAGGCATATCCGTGCTGATTCTGTGCGATTACCCTAGATTCCTTTCAGTCTGTTGGTCTTACCCTGCTGCCTGGCAGTAAGGGTCAGCGGCGATTACTGGTTGACCGACGCCAATCCTCCAGGGTCGTATCGGTCCCCACTCACCTGTCCGGCCAATTGGTTCTAGACTCCGAGGTCTTCTTCGCCCAGCTCGCAGTCCAGCGCACCCAAGTTGGATTCCAAATTGGCGAGTTTGGTGGTGCCTGGTATCGCGACAACATGATTCCCCTGGGCCAACGCCCAGGCCAATGGCCGATATTAAACCGGCGAAAATTTAGAGTGCAGGGAGAAGCAGTCTTTCGGGACCCGCTCAGGCAACCTGTTTGCCGAGCAGCGAATGATGGCAATTGAATCCCACGAAATTCCTGATTGCCTCAAATAGTCTGGTGCGAAGTTCAGCTATCCTTTTGTGGCAGACTTCGAGATTTTCTGGATCATACCACTCGGAAGATAGATAGCTGTTGCGGTTGAGCTCGATCTGGATCCACGGTAGATCCTTGCTGTGATGCCTGACGATATAGCCGCCCAGAAATGGATCGTTCAGGGTGATATCGTCGGCTTCTTCCGGGAACTGTTCCTGTAGAAAGCGCCCCAGTGAACGCAACATTTCAGGCGGACAGGTCAGGCGCCGCCCCGTGGCCCTATTGCCGTGGCGATCCCCACGATTGCTCAAGCAGATAAACGGCCGTTTTCTTCCTGAAAGCTGACTGGTGGTCGGTGCTCTGTCGAGCATTGTGTGACAGTCAATGCCGCAGAGCAAAGGTTTTTTACTTTTTATGGCCAGACCTTCGTGATAGGGCTTGTAATACTTCTTTAAAAGCAACCGCACCGTCTCCCGCTTGGGGATATGGTTGTTTATGTAGATCCCTTTTCCGGTAACGGTGTGGCTTTTCACGACACCGTCTCGGTTCAGCGGCGGTAGATCATCGGGTGAGCGGTTGAGGTCGACTGTGGCCCGCGCAATCGTGGTCTCGAAATAGTAGGCGACTTCATTTCTGAAATCATAGATTTCTCTGGTCAGAGGATCACCGTCACTGAAGATATCGCTGCGGGACAGAAGCGTCCGATTGGACATTTCGGGGGCAATAATCTCCCCTCCATGGGGGACGGATATGATGATGGGCAGTTTGGCTTTCATAAGTCCTTGCAATAGAAAAACAACGGAACTACCAGAGGTACAGCCGAGGAGATCCTGACACCTGCAAAACAATATTCTTTCTATGTCGCATAATATCAAAAAAGTGGAAAATTTTCAACCTCTCAGTTCACCTCTCAGTTCAGGGAAGAGAGGTTCGGTCAGCACCGTTCTGTAACGAAAGCAGCAATGGTTCTAGAGCCTGCCACGGTTTTGGCGACTGCAGCAGAAGTGCACAGGGGATTTGCAGTAGGTGAGTTAAGCTCCTGCCAGCTATTTGGTAACTGCCAGAAAGTCTTTGAGGAAAGCGTCGAAATCTTGGGTATCGCTCTCTTCGAGCCGGCGCTGCGTTTTGATGGAGTCCAGGGCGTGTCGGGTCAGAATGTCATAGACCTGTGTTTTCGGGTCCATGGGGCCGAACGTTTCCCGGTGCTCCTGACTTTTCAGCAGAACCCACTCGGTGTAATCCGCCCCTGACTCCTGCAGGGCGCTTATCACTTGGGCCGAGGGCGTAAGGGCCTGGTCCCTGAGCTTTTCGATCTGGGCTTCAACCGCTGAGCTGTATGCTTTGGTGGCATGCACCTCGTCAAGAAGCTGGCCGGTCGCGAGCATCTGATCGAGCAAGGAGGTGCCGAGATCGGTCAGCAAGTGCTCCCCAACGGGCGTGCTGAGCATCAATCCCGGCTTTCGCCCCCTGGTGATCACTTTCTGGGTGTTGTCGCTCACCATCCTGCATTCGGCATCGCCAATGACCTGCTCGTCCATAAGCAGACAGCTTATCAGGAAAGTATCGAGAAACAGGGCCTGCTGCAGATCGATACCCAGAGGCAGCAAAGGATTCACATCGGTGTTGCGAATCTCTATATACTCCACACCCCGATTTCTCAGCGCATGCAGCGGTCTCTCCCCTGCCCCGGTGACCCGCTTGGGACGTACATCGGAGTAGTGTTCATTTTCGATCTGCAAAATGGTGTCGTTGAGCTGGCGATAGCGGCCATTCACCTTTATGCCTATCTTCTCGTAAGAAGGATAGGTGGTTTGAATTGCCTTGCGCAGCGAATCGACATAGGTGCTCAGGTGATTGAAACAGATGTCAAGCGAGGATTGGGCGCGGGTTGAATAGCCGAGATCACTCATCCGCAACGACGTCGCATGGGGCAAATAGAGTGTCTGGCCATGCAACCTCTGGAGCTGGTGCTCCCTGTCTTTCAGAAATGACTCGCACAACACCGGCGAGGCCCCGAAAAGATAGAGCAGAAGCCAGGAGTGTCGGCGAAAGTTGCGGATCATTTTGAAATATGAGGCGGAACGGAACAGCTGTAGATCATCCGTATTGACCAGGATCGCCTGAAACGCTTTCCAGAATTGATCTGAGAGGGAAAAATTGTAATGGATGCCGGCAATGGACTGCATCAGTTTGCCGTACCGGTGTTTAAGACCGATGCGGTAGACCGATTTCATCCGGCCGACGTTCGAGGAACCATAGCGGGCAATGGGAATACGTGCGGGATCAGGGATATGGCAAGGCATACTGCCGGCCCAGATCAATTCGTCGTCGAGATGGCTGTAGACGAAGCAGTGCAGGTCCCTGAGAAACTGAAGTGCGGTTTCTGGGTCTTTGTACACCGGGGTAATGAGTTCCAGCTGGGACTCGGAGAAATCGGTGGTTATGTTGCTGTTGGTCAGGGCGGAACCGAGACCTTGCGGGTGCGGTTTCTGGGACAACGTGCCCGTGCTGTCCACCCGCAACCCTTCTTTTTCAACTCCGTGCAGAGTTTCCTTGAGAAATAGATGGGCACCGCCTGCCGCCAGCAGTTTCAATTGTCTGTTCAGTATGGATTCCAATCTGCTACTCGAATATTTTTATTGATCGGCAGGTTTCGCACCGGCTCGAAATATTTCTCGGAGAAATTATAATTTAACCATAAAGGCTTTTGATATAATCCAGAATATATAGTGGTGCCAGTTTTAACAGTAAGCAACCGCAAATAGTCATGGGGGGATGAGCAAATGAAATTTCCAATCGAAGGTTCGTGTCAATGCGGGCAAGTCACCTATACCTTACACAAGCCGCCCAAAATGGTTCAGGCATGCCATTGTAGCGAATGTCGAAAGCTGTCGACCAGTCCGTTCAGCGTCACCGCAATAATTGATGTCGACGACATCGAGTTCAGGGGTAATTTGAAGGAATGGAGCAGAGTGGCTGACAGCGGCAACCTGAATGTGGCAAAGTTCTGTCCGGACTGCGGTAACAGAATCTACCACTACAATCCTGCTGCCATGGAAACGGTAAAACTGAAGCTGATGCCGGTTAATCTGGCCGACGACACGATTTTCGCACCCGCACGGCATGTATGGGTGCAGGAAAAGGTGAGCTGGTATCAGCTTCCCGAGGGCATAAAGCTCTACGATACTCAGCCTTGACAGTCCGACGGCCACATTATCGCTCTGCACTGCTAAAGAGTAGCCCTGAGAGGGTGAACTGCTGTGTCGGGTCAACATAAAACTCGGAGGGAAAAAAATGATAAAGCTCTACACCTGGGGAACACCGAACGGTCGTAAGATTTCGATCATGCTCGAAGAGGTGGCACTGCCCTATCAGGCGGTGCCGGTGGATATCAGCAAAGGTGAACAGTTCGACCCGGACTTTTTGGCAATCAATCCCAACAATAAAATCCCCGCTATTATTGACGAGGATACGGGACAATCAATTTTCGAGTCCGGCGCCATTCTGCTCTATCTCGCCGAGAAATCCGGCAAGTTGCTGCCCGATAATGCCAATGACAAGTGGCGGGTTATGCAGTGGCTGATGTGGCAGATGGCGGGCCAGGGTCCCATGCTGGGCCAGGCGCACCACTTCCTGCAGTTCAACCCGGGCAAATCTGCGTATGCTGAAGAACGCTATCTACAGGAGGCGATACGGTTGTACGGCGTGCTTGACAGCCAGTTGGAAGGCCAGCGCCATGTGGCTGTCGACGACTTGACCATCGCCGACATCGCAATCTGGCCCTGGGTGAGCCGCTACCAGTTCCAGAAGATAGATCTGCATGCCTATCCCAACGTACTCGATTGGTATTTGCGACTGGCACAGCGACCCGCCTTCCAGACCGGCTACAAGGTCCCGGACTCAAGCCAGGAAATACTCATGCCTGACGGGTGATCAACGCACGTCAGGCGGTTCTGCTCATGGGCTGGTGAGTTTAAGAAGACGTCCGCCGCTCCGGTCCTCGAGCACCCAGATTGCCCCTGCGGGGCCCTGCTCCACCTCACGAATCCGTTTGCCCATGGAAAAACGCTCCACCTCTTCAGCCTGGTCGCCTTCGAGTCGGATGCGCAGTAGCGATTGGGAGGCGAGACCGCCCATGATCCCATTGCCTCGCCACTGAGGGAACACGTCCCCCTCATAGATGATCAGACCCGACGGCGCGACGGTCGGCACCCAGTAAAGTTCAGGGGCGTTGAGATCGGGACGGGTGTCATGGTCGGGGATATCTCTACCCGAATACTGGTTCCCCCAGGAGACCAGGGGCCAGCCATAATTTTCGCCGGCAACGATCAGATTGAACTCGTCGCCATGCTTGGGCCCCATCTCGTGGCTCCAGAGACGGCCATCTTTGGCGAAGGCGATACCCAGAATATTACGATGGCCAATTGACCAGTAGGTTCGAGCCAGCTCACCCTTGTCCTGGTAAGGGTTGCCCGGCGGAACGGTACCGTCCGGGTTGAGACGGATAATTTTGCCCAGGTTCTGATTCCAATCCTGTGAGGGTTTCTGCTTTTGACGCTCCCCGGAGGTGATGAACAGCTTTTTGTCGGGACTGAACACAAGACGGTGCGAGTAGTGTCCGCTGCCAGTGGTTTTGGGTTCCTGACGCCAGATAACCTTAAGATTCTTCAGCGCCGGGACCGCTGTGTCGTGGTGGAATTCGGCCATGGCGACCGCTGCCCCCTTCTTACCCGAGCGTCCCTCCTCGGCATAGGACAGGTAGACGATGGAGTTGGTCGCGTAGTCGGGATGGAGGATGATATCGCCCAGCCCACCCTGTCCCCCGTATGCCACCTCCGGTACTCCGGCCACAGGGACCTTGGAGGTGCCTTCACCTTTCACCAGCAGCAAGGTGCCGGACTTTTCGGTGACCAGCAGCTCGCCGCCGGGCAGAAAGGTCATCGCCCAGGGTTCGTCGAATACCGCATATTCTTCGACCTTGACCACCGAGCCGGCTGAGCCGGTAAGTTGGGCAGCTTCAGCGTCTAAGTTAAACGTGGAAACGGCCATAAAACCAACAACCAAGATAATTACGAATTTAATAAGATGGCCTGGCATAGCAAACTCCTGCTGTTTTGACGAAGATACCCCCTCTACGTTCCTCGTTCATTGTTTCCATCTTCTTAATATTCACGATGGAGGGATAAAGCCAGTTCGGATGATGCGAAGAAAAATTGATCGAATCAAGAAAGGAGGCAGCCGTGATGCGGCTCCGGATGGAGGGGCGCGTATTTAGACGGAAAACAGCTTTCGCATCTCTTTGAGCTGCATCGACAGGCAGACCCCGATAACCCGCTCGTGGGCACCGATGTGCGTTTTGCCGACCGCCACTTGCCAGGCGCCATCGCGAAAGACGCCGCCGATCAGGAGCTTGCCCTGGTAGAAAGGATCGAGTTTGGCAAGCGGCTGTTTGGTGATCGGGGAATTGAGCGCCGCCACCAGTTCCACCACCTCGGCATCGAAGCCGTGCAGGTGGGCAGCGGAAATAAGTTCGCTGCGGCGGATGTGCTTCATGATTTCTCCCGCTGCCATGATTTTCTTGTTCAGGGCAATGTCGAGCCCGATGGTGGCCGCCAGCACCTGGTAATCCTCTTTGCTGACCACGGCGATGGTTTTCTCGCTGCTGTTGCCATTGCTGTTGTTGCTGCTCGACATCATATTCTTGGCCAGCAGCGAGCTCATGATGTTTGTTTCGTTGCTGCCCGTGGTGGTGATGAAGGTGTCGATATCCTGGACCCCGGCCAGATTGAGGACATCCGCCTTGGAGCCGTCGCCATGCAGAACCTGCACATGGGGCAGAAGCCCGGCAAGCTCCCGGGCCCGCTCACCATCCTCTTCAATGAGGATCATACCGACCGATTTCTTCAGCAATTCAGCAACCCGACAGCCGATCCTGCCGCCGCCGACAATCAGCACCCGTCGGCGCGCCCCCTGGGGAACGCCGGCGATTTCCATCATCTCGCCTAGATGTTCGCGGTCGGTCATGACCACGATCTGGTCGTGGGGCTGGATCTCGAACTCGCCATCAGGGATGATGGTGGTGATGCCCCTGGCAACCGCCACCACCCGAAAGTCGAAATCAGAATACTTCAGGGAAATATCTCTAAGCTTCTTGTCGGCCAGCGGCGAATCATGGGTGATCCGGGTGGCCAGCAACTGGATTTTATGATCGGCGCTGTCGATCACCTCGTTGCCGTGTTGCAGTTTGATCAGCCTGGTTATCTCCTGGGCCACCATCTCCTCGGGATTGATCAGCAGGTCGAGCTTCAGGTCAGCGCCGCTGAGCAGCGATCCCTCGAGGCCGAACTGCAGGGAATGAACCCTGACGATCTTGTAGGGGATGCCGAACTTATCGGCAATCTGGGCCGACATCATATTGACCGCATCATTGTCGGTGACGCAGATAACGCAGGCCATGTTCTTGGCGTTGGCTTCCCGCCAGCAGTCAATATCCATCGCCTCGCCGCGGATCAGCCGCACGTCGAGCGTTTCGTCCACATACCTGCAGCGTTGCGGGTCGGGTTCGACGGCGGTCACCGCATATTCCTCATGCTGAAGCCGTTTGGCCAGATAGTAGCCCACGCCTCCGAGCCCAAGGATGAGTATTTTCTCTCTCGATTTTAGGCGCTTGAACATCTAATAGCTTTTCCCAATTTAATGTCCTGGTCCTTTGGATACTGTGGCAAAATTGTCTTTTCGCTCAATCGTCGAACGATTGGAGAATCTTCTTGACCGCACTGCCGTCGGCGTTGCCGCCAAAATGGGCCATGATCGGCTTCATGGCCTGCATCTTATTGTTGAACTCGCTGAAATTGATGTGCGCCGAAATCCACTCCCTTATTTCTTCCTCACTCGCCTGCTGGGGCAGGTAGCCCTCCAGCACCGCTATAAAACCAGAGTCCTCCTGGCCTGAGACGGCCAGCAGCTCCTTTTCCGATTTTATCAGCTTTTTTATAATTCCCGCAACCTGCTGATCGCTCAGCTCCTTGTCAGGCTGGCGCTGGAACTCGCCGATCAGGACCCGTACTGCATCGGTCCTGGCTCGATCCCTGTTCTTCATCGCCGTCTTCAGATCGGCGGTTATTCGTGTCTGTAAGCTCATGATGATTCCCGATAGATTAGTTCGCTCACCGCCTTGCGGGAGAAGACAAGTTTAGCGCTCAACCGAAAAGAGCAGCTCAACCGCGTTTGACTCCATAGAGTTCCTGCTCTCCACTGAAAAGCCCTTGCCAAACTGGTAGCGTACCCTGAACGAACCGGCGTTCTTGAACAGGTTGTAATCGTAGCTCACCGAGAGCTGTTCGGACAGGTTTTTGCCGACGACCAGCGAGGTCTCCTGGCTCTCCATCCTGCCTTCGACCCGGATATCGTCAACGGACAGCATCGAACTCACATCACTGAGGAGCCTGGTGCCTTTTCCCAGGCCGATGGCCTCGGCGGCGGCGCTGATCACTCCAGCGTTTCTCTGATCATTGGTCAATGGTTTGTCTAGGAGAATGTAGGCCAGTATATCTGCATCTTCCATGGACGGAAGAGCAAAGAGCTCCATCTCGAACTCGGCGGCACTGCCGGTGACATTGACCCCCACTTTGACTCCATTGGCACCGAATCCAGCTTCATCCACCCTCTTTGAGGCCCTGATATCGAGTCCCGGATTATCCACCGGTCCCCCATTGAAGGACAACCGCCCCCGTTCAATGGTCAAGGGACTGCCGAAAATTGCGAAACTGCCGTCGACTATATCGAGACGTCCCCTGCCAACGGTTATATTATTGGGGTTGCTGGCAACTTTCAATTGCCCCTCAAGTCGAGCGGTCAAGCCATGACCGACAACCTCCACCTGATCGCCGAGAATCAAATCCAGATCATAACGAAACGGCCACGAGGACGATTCTGAAAGATCGTCGACAAAGACCACATCACTAGACTCAGAGGTCGATCGATCTATTTTCTCAACTTCTACCAAGGCCTCGGATACCGCCACCCGGCCCACCAGCGAGCCCCCAGTCGCTCCCAACTGCAGCTCCAGGTCCGGATCGGCGGTGAGAGTGATCATCCTTCGATTGAGCAGATTGGCGTTAGTGCCGGAGAGGGTGAGCCCCGCCTGCCAGGGCTCCCGGCTGAAGTCGAACAACCCTGCCGCACGGATTTGGCCGCTGCCCGAATCTCCGCTCAAATCCAGTTCCAGCCGTCGGCCCATGAACCGGATAGTGCCTTTCACTCCGGTTAATTGAGCTCCCAGCATTGGAATCCTCAAATCACCTTGCTGGAGCAGAACATCTCCCTCAATACCGGGGGTTCCGAGAGTGCCGTTGAGATTTACATTGGCGTAGAGACTGCCCTTCGGCAGGAGGAAATCGGAGGTCACCGCACTCAGGATATCAAGCTCCTTGATATCCGCTTCGATGGATCCCAGCAACGGCAGATCACTAAATTCACCTGAAAATGCGACACCATCTTCGAGGCTGATTGTCCCGCTGAACCTGCTGTCGTCAACGAAGCGCGTCTGAAAGGTGGTGGTCAGGTCCTGATCCTGTATATAAAAGGACACCTGGGTATCGTACCAGATAAACTGTTCGAAGAAACGATTGGGCCCCAGCTCCAGTTCCAGTTCGGGGACGGTGACATTGCCGGTGCCCGAGACTATGGAGGTGTCGATACCCTCCACCTTGAAATCCGCCGCAACTACTCCTCCGATCTTTTGCTCGAGGATGGACCAGTCGTTCAGGCTGGAGAGCGCCAGTTTCAGGTCATCGAAGGCGAGCGACCAGCCCGTGGTCTTCTCCCAACGTGCCTGTGCACAGAGCTGATTTTCATTTGAAGAGAGGCAGAGCCTGTCGAGCACCGCCTCGTCTGGTCCGGCGCGAAGATGGGCGCTGTCCTGCTGAGCCCAGGAACCGAATCGGGAATCGCTGACTACCAACCCGCCGATGTCTCCCTGCCAGCCGTGGTCATCGACACTGCCGCTGGCTTCGGCCTGAAGCCTGGTTTGCTCCAGCACCAGTTCTGCGCTCAACATGTGTGAGGATATCGTCCCCTCCGCCTTCAGACCGAACGCATCGGCCTGTACCCCGGCCAGATTCATGTTGTCGGCCCGCACTGTACCTTTACCGGACAATTCAGCCGGCGATAGGTCAATTTCGGCTGCCACGCTTCCGGCAAAATTATCCAGATAGCCTAACTCGGCCCCTCTCAAGGTGAATTGAGCCTCCGGTGCGGAACGCGGACCGCGCAATACTCCGTTGACGTCCAAGGTACCGCTCAGTTTTGGGAGAATACGCTCCAGTTCAGCCCCATTGAAGACAAAGTTGAGGTCGAAGCGGTCGGCCACCGTACCCGTCGCATAGAACCTGTTATTGCCGTTGGTTATATTCAGATTGGCAATGGTCAGGATCTGATCGCGATACACTAGGTCGCCGCCGCCGCTCAGCTCGTAGCCTTCCAGCACCCCGGTGAGTGTTACGATCTCGGTTTCGACCAGGATATCCGCGGCGTCGATCCGGCCCCTGCTCGAGAAACTGCCGTTTATGCTGCCCTCAGGCAGCGATCCGATTTCGGAAGGATCGAAAGAATCCAGCTGTACCCCGCCCTCCCACTGGAACCCGTCAGACCAGTCTAACCTGCCGGCCAGATTTATTTTTCCCTCTCCGCAATCGATTGTGCAGGATCTGATCTCTAGTCCCTGCTGATCCCCCGCCAGAGAAAGATCTCCGCCCAGAGCCAGATCCAGTTCATCCAACAATATCTCGAACTCCTCCACATCAGCCAGGTAGGCGAGCTGTTCACCATCGAAACTGCCAGACACTCTGACCCGGCCGCCAACATGTGCCAGCGGAACCGGTGCCAGATCGGAGAGATCAAATGAATCGACCAGGACCAGACCATCCCAGGCCAACTGCGGTGCCAGGCTAACTGCCCCGCTCAGGCCCGCATGGTTCTTTCCATAGCCAAGTATCCCCTGGTCGATGGTCAGCGCCTGGCCGTCGAATCCGAAATCGAGCTGAGCAGACATCGGCAACGCTTCGGCCAACTGAACAGTCGCCTGCGCACTGCCTCTGATACTCTCCACCTGGCCCCCTGCGCTCAGGTCAAAATCGACCAGGGCATCGGGAAAGCTGTTGCAAATGTCGCCCAGTTCCACCGAGGATCCAGTGAGCACGGCTTGAAAGGAGAGATCACCAAACAAGCGGGCAACAGCCAAATCGAGCTGCAGTTCAGCCGGAGCGCTGATCAGCAGATCAAGCTGCGGGTCTGACAGGGTCTCAGACACCGTCATGCGCCCGCGGATGTCGCTGCAGCCGGGTTGCGTGGCCCGCACGTCTGATACGAGATCGAGGGGCCAGTCCCCGGACAAAGTTAAACCGGCCTCTGCAGAACCGCTCAAATATTGGCTGGTGAATAGAATATCACTGATCTCAAGACGATCTCCCGTCAGGGAGAACCGGGACGAGAAGGAATCCACCGCATACAGCTGCGCACCGCCCAGGGTGGAGATGCTTAACCCATTGACCTGCAGGCTGTTGATGAAAATCGCCAGGGGCAGAGTTATTTCCTGTGGGACAAATTCACCGCGCTGCTCATTGCTCTTCTGACCCTGGTCTTTGAGGATGATATCGACATTTTCGGCGGAGAGCTGGGCAGCCTGAAATGTTTTTTCCAAAAGCAGCCCGGGCTCCCATGTACAGGACAACCGCTCCACGGAAACATCCACCCCACTGGTGTGGACCGTGACATGTTCAAGGCGCCAGTTTCCCAGAATCTGGCCATGACTGTCGCCGATGACCAGCCGCCCGGCCGAAAGATGAGAGACAAGAAAAGTGGCCGCCTGCAGTCCCATCGAAGTGGTCAGAAAAAAGGCTGCCGTCGCGGCGGTGATGGCCAGGAGAAGGACAACAGCTAAAAAGATTCGCTTGATCACAGATCGGTACCAACACTGAGGTAGACGTACTGGGCCTCACCTTCGTCGTTTATCGGGTAGGCAAATTCCAGGCGGGCCTGCCCGAAGGGCAGCACCACCCCGATACCGGCCCCGACGCCGTGGGCCAGGTCGACGTTGATATCGTTCATGGCATTACCCGCATCATAAAATACTATTCCGCGCCAGTTTTCCGAGAATTGTTTTTCACCTTCGATGCCGCCCGTCAGTAGTATTTTACCACCAATCACCGTGCCCGATGAATCGGTGGGACCGAGGGTACGGTATTTATACCCTCTGACGCTTTTCTGTCCACCCGCATAAAACCGTATCGAGGGAGGGATGGAGTCGATTGAGTCGACCTGAATCGTGCCGATCGATCCGCGGCCGATGATGCGGAATGTTTCCACCGGAGTGATGATTGCCCTCCCCTCGGCTTTGAGTTTGGCGAAACTGGCATCCGATCCAAAATTCTCATGCGCTCCCGTCAACTCGATCAGGGCCCGTATGCCGTGCCTGGTGGTGACGATATCATCGGCCAGCGCCCAGGTCCACAGAACCCCGGGCATCAACAGCTGGCTTTCACCGGTGGTTTCGCCCACCCGATAGTCCTCGTTGAGATACTTCAAAGAGACCCCGTAGTAGTGCTCGGGAGTTGAATATTCATAGAGAAGTCCGGTACTGTAGAGCGTGGTATCGGTCTCATCCCACGATTTCTTCTGCCACGATCCGGACCCGGTCAAGGCGTTGAAGCGTGGATCCACCACCGGTACGGTGTAGTTGAGCGTCACATAACGCTCCAATTCACCGTACTGGACGGAACTAAACAGTCTATGCCCCCACCTGTTGAGCATCCGATTGAGCCATTCGAACCGGGCGTAGGCCCTGATGTCAGTGGAGTAGCCCAGGCCGAAGCTGAACCGGTTGTAAGCGTTGAGCGGCTCCACCGCAATATCGACCGGGACGCGCAGGTCTTCAGCTGCCTCGATATCCCCCTCGATGACCACCGAACTGAAATAGTCGCTGCGGTAAAGATCCCGCTGCACTTGCTGGAGGCGCCGGGTGGAAAAATAGTCGTCACTGTCGAATTCGATAAACTTGAAGAACAGACCCTCGGTAATGATATCCTGATCGACTCTGATCTCGCCGAAATGGTAACGATTCCCGGTGTCCAGCTGCAATTCGATATCAGCCGCGTAGGCCTGTCGGTCAATGCGGATCTCGTGTAGAAGGAACTCCGCATCGAGAAACCCAAAGGTCGCCGCCTTTCTGAGGATTCGCCTCTTCTCGGCTTCGTAGACTCGCTGGTTGAGCACATCCCCTTTTATCATCGCCGGTGTTTCCGCTTTGAACTCGTCGGCAAACATCTCCCCTGGCCCCACGATCGATACCGACACGGAATTGATGATCACCGGCTGGCCGGGATCGATCAGGTACGATGCCGACCAGAGATCTTCATCCTGGGAGAGCGTGGCGGTGATCTCGGGGGAATAAAACCCGTAAGGTGCAAGGGCGGATTTGATGTCCTGCTCGCTGAGCTGATAAAGCCGCAGAATTTCAGTTTCTGAAAGATCGCTGTCCTGGCTGTACACCTGGATCCTCAGCCGGGCCAGCACATTTTCCAGAAGTTTTCCTTCAATCCCCTCGACCTCCACCACGAGCGACGGTCCGGCGCTGGCGATCCCGGCGTACAGTAAGAGAATAAGGGTGAAAAAAAAGAGGGCTCGACAGTGCAAGGATACGTTATTGTTATTAGAAGGTTTGGTTATGCAGCGGAATTAGCATCAGCCGCCTTGAAAAATTGGAATTTCCGTTCAAGATCGAGGAGCGCAAGGTATCATTACCGGACCGGTGTTGTCTGGGATAGAATTTCCATGCGCAATGCCGAGTTTGGGCGAAAAGGCAATTTTTGACCATCTATTATAGCCGCAACCGGACATGAACTGCAATATTCAGGTTGTCACCATCGCCAAGATCGTCAACGGCGGCTATGGGCTTGCCGAAGCGCCGGACGGCAAGAAGCTGTTCGTGCGCCATTGTCTGCCCGGTGAAACGGTGGCCGTCGAGATCACCGAAGAAAAGAAACGGATCTGTTTTGGCCACGCGGTCCAGGCACACTCTCCGGTCCCCGGCCGCACCTCCCCCCCCTGTCCTTATTACGGGCGTTGCGGAGGCTGTAACCTCCAGCATGGGGACTACCCCACCCAGCTCCAACTCAAGGAGGCTATTCTCGCGGACCTGCTGGTCCGCAGTCCGCATATTGAAAATATTGGAAAATTTGATTCCGTCAAACCGATTATCGGAGCTGACCCCCCGTTTGGCTACCGGCAGCGCATCAGAATGAGAATCGATGACCAGGGCAATCCCGGTTTCACCCACTTCAAATCACACAGGACCGTCGCCGTCGAGCAGTGTCTGCTGGCCGCCGTCCCCATCAACAAATGCCTTGCCGGACTGCGCGGCGATGCAGCCTTCAGACATCTGGCCTCGGTCACCGATGAGATGGAGCTCTTGCTGGACGAACTCAGCGGCAAGGTCGCGCTGCGTCTACTGCTGAAGCGGCCGGTTCGCCCTGCGGATCGAGGGTACGCCCGGGAATTAACCGCCACCCTGGCAGCGCTGGACCGGGTCTTTTTCCACGGCCGCGAGTTCGCCCAGGAGGGCCCCTACGGTAACGGGGACACACAGAGCAACCTGCTTGGCTTTCAAATCAAGGGAGCCGAGCCCCTGACGCTGAGTTGGGAAATTGGCGGGTTCAGCCAGGTTAATCTGGGGCAGAACCAGAAGATGATCGAGCTTGTACAAAGCTATGTTCAGCCCACATCTGCGGACCGGATTCTCGATCTTTATTGCGGCATGGGAAATTTTTCAATCCCACTGGCCCGCCAGGCCGCCGAGGTGGTTGGAATCGAAGCCCAGGGATCGGCCATCAGGAGCGCCAGGTGCAACGCGGAGAGCAACAGGCTGACCAACTGCAGCTTCCAGAAAAGCGATGTGCTGTCTGCATGCCGGGAACTCCTAGCCGGCAAGGCCCCGTTCGATACGGTAGTGTGCGATCCGCCGCGCCAGGGACTGGGCCGCCTGAGCCGTCTGGTAGGTGATCTGGCGCGCAAGAAGCTGGTGTACGTTTCCTGCGACCCCGCCACCCTGGTGCGCGATCTTCAGGAGCTGGTCGCCCGTGACTGGTCGATAAAAACCATTCAACCCCTGGACATGTTTCCCCAGACTCATCATCTTGAAACTCTGGTTGTGCTCGAAAAGAGCCGGTCCGGACAGTGAAAAGATTGACAACCCGCCTAATAGTCAGTAAACGGTTAGTGGGCTGTGAGGCCCGTGAGCCGTATCAACTGCAGACTATGAAAGCGGGCGGATTAGCGCCGCTTTTTTTTATTGTTAACCGAGGCGATGACGACAATCGCCCATAGGCAGGACCTATCATGAGCAGTGAAAACCAGTTTCTCGCCCAGCGAAGAGAAAAAGCCCGGAACTTGGCCGATCTCGGCGTCAAACTGTATTCCAATACCTTCAAACCAGCCGACCGGATCAGCGAGCTGCGCCCTAAAGCGGAGCAGCTCGAATCTCAGCAGAAAGAGGAGGGCGGTGCCAACTATTCCATCGCCGGCCGGATCATGGCCATGCGCAAATTCGGCAAGGCGGCGTTCATCACCCTGGCGGACGCCACCGGCCAGATGCAGGTATATGTCCGCAAAGACAGCGTCGGAGAGGAGCAGTTCGGCGCCTTCAAGAAGTACGATATCGGCGATATCGTCGGCGCCCGGGGCCATCTTTTCAAAACCAAGACCGGCGAGCCTTCTATCCATGCAGAAATGATCACCATGGTTTCCAAGTCGCTGCGGCCCATGCCGGAGAAATGGCATGGACTTACCGATGTGGAGACACGCTACCGCCAGCGCTACGTCGACCTGCTGGTGACCCCCGAGAGCAAGGAAACCTTCCGCAAGCGGGTGGATATCATTCGGCTGGTGCGCGAGTATTTGAGCGACCGCGGTTTTCTCGAGGTGGAAACACCGATGATGCAGCCGGTTCCCGGCGGGGCGACGGCCAAGCCGTTCAAGACCTACCACAATGCCCTGAACATGGATCTCTACCTGCGGATCGCCCCCGAGCTCTACCTCAAGAGGCTGCTGGTGGGCGGTTTTGAAAAGGTTTTCGAGATCAACCGCAATTTCAGAAACGAGGGGCTCTCGACCAGGCATAATCCCGAGTTCACCATGCTCGAGTTCTATCAGGCCTATGCCACCTACGACGACCTGATCGACTTGACCGAGGACATGATCGCCTCGATCTGCCAGGAGGTGAGAGGCACTCTTAAGATCAGCTACCAGGGCGTGGATGTCGATCTTAGTCCGCCCTGGAAACGGCTGACCATGGATGAGGCACTGACAGAGATCGGCTCCATCGACCCCGAGATCCTGGCAGACGACGAAAAGGTGATCGCTTATGCCAAAAAACTGGGCATTAAACTGGAGGCGGCCGCAGGAGCGGGTAAGGCCAAAACCGAATTGTTCGAGCTGCTGGTCGAGGAGAAACTGGTCGATCCGACCTTTATCACCTCCTACCCCACTGAAGTCTCACCACTAGCCCGGCGCAACGAGGATAATCCGACGGTCACCGATCGCTTCGAACTGTTTATTACCGGCCGCGAGATCGCCAACGCCTTCAGCGAGCTGAACGACCCGATCGACCAGAAAGAACGATTCGAGAAGCAGATTGCCGAACGCGGCGATGACGACGAAGTCCATCCCGAACTCGATGTCGATTATATTCGCGCGCTGGAATACGGCATGCCCTCTGCCGCCGGCGAGGGCATCGGGATAGATCGGCTGGTCATGCTGCTGACGGATGCACCGTCGATCAGGGACGTGATCCTCTTTCCGCACATGAAACCCGAAGAACGGATGCTCAAGGAACAGACTGCAGCCGAACAGACGGACGACGACTGATATGTACGAATGGTTTATCAGCCGGAGGTACCTGCGGGCCAAACACCGACACGGGTTTATTTCGCTGATCTCGCTGATCTCGGTGATCGGCATCACTGTCGGCGTCATCGCCTTGATCGTCGTTCTCTCAGTATATTCGGGCTTTACCGACGGACTTCGCGATCAGATTCTAGGGATCAACAGCCATATCATCGTTCAGCGTGTCGAAGGTTCGATCGACAACTATGAACTGATGCAGGACCGGGTGCTGAGCGTTAAGGGCGTCGACGGGGCAACCCCCTATCTCTACGCCCAGACCCTGTTGAGCGGCAGCACCGGCGGTGCAGGCATCATCCTCAGGGGGATAGATCCGGAAACGGCCAAACAGGTGGTCAGTCTCTCCAACCAGATGATCTCCGGCACCATCGAGGATCTGGCCTTCGACCAAGACGAACGGCTGCCGCCGATTATCATCGGCGCCCAGCTGGCCAGCGATCTGAGGGTGAATGTGGACGGCAAGGTCAGGCTCATCTCGCCTTCGGGTCCGTTGACACCCATGGGGGTGATTCCCAAAATAAAGACCTGCCGGGTTGCCGGGATATTCGAATCCGGCATGTATGAGTATGATTCATCGCTCGCCTACATGCATATCCACGCTGTTCAGGAGTTTCTTGAAATAGGCGACGTGGCCCACGGCATTGAGGTGCTGGTCGAAAAAGATCTGCTCAACAAGGCCGACCGGGTGGCCCAGGCTATCGTCGACAAAGTCGGGCCGGGCACCATTGCCCGCGACTGGATGTCGATGAACCGCAACCTGTTTGCCGCCTTCAAACTCGAGAAGATCGGCATGTTCATCTGCGTGGCCCTGATCATTCTGGTGGCGGCGCTCAATATTATCAGCGCGCTGATCATGCTGGTCATGGAGAAAAGCCGCGACATCGCCATCCTCAAGTCGATGGGTGCGACCTCGGGCTCGATCATGAAGATCTTCTTTCTCCAGGGGCTGGTTATTTCTCTGACCGGTACGGTATTGGGCGTCCTCGGCGGTCTCGGGCTGTGTGAACTGCTGTCCAGGTATCAGTTCATCGAGCTGCCGTCCAACGTCTACCCGATGACAACCCTGCCCATCAAGGTACTGCCCACCGACGTGACCATCATTGCCTGCTGTTCGATTATCATCAGCCTGTCGGCCACCATTTATCCTTCCTGGAAGGCCTCCCGCGTGAAGCCGGCTGAGGTGCTCTCATGAGCGCGCCGCTGATGCAGGCCACCGACCTGCGCAAAACGTATACCAACGGACTTAGGGAGGTCGAAGTGCTGAAGGGCATCGACCTTCTGGTGGAGCCTGGTCAGATGAACGCCATCGTCGGGGCCTCGGGATCGGGTAAGACGACACTGCTGCAGATTTTAGGCACCCTCGCGCCAGCCACGGAGGGCCAGCTGCTCTTCAAGGGAAGCCGCCTCGACCAGAAAAGCGACAGGGAACTGGCCGCCTTTCGTAACCGATCGCTGGGGTTTATCTTTCAATTCCATCACCTGCTGCCCGAGTTCAGTGCTCTGGAGAATGTGATGATGCCGGCCCTGATTTCGGGCAGATCCAGAAAAGAGGCTGAAGAGCCCGCCCGGCAGCTGCTGGCCGCGGTCGAACTGGACCATCGGGAGCAGCACCGGGTGCACGAACTCTCGGGCGGTGAGCAGCAGCGCACCGCTCTGGCCCGCTCGCTGATCATGGAACCCGAGCTGCTGCTGGCCGACGAGCCGACCGGCAACCTTGACAGCCGCGCCGGGGAAATGGTCTTCAACCTGCTCCAGTCGATCTGCAGGGACCGCTCTCTGGCGGTTCTGATGGTCACCCACAACCGGCTGCTGGCTGACCAGATGGACCGCTGCCTGACCCTGAGCGACGGAATATTGGGCTGAATCGCTCTTCGGCCGAATGCGAAAAGGCGCTGACGGCAGATCCAACTCAAAGTAGGAGTTTTTGATGCCCTACACCACCGATTCCAAAGGTTATTACAGACTGGTCGAAGACTACCCCAAAGCTGTCAGGATACTCGCCGAGGGTGACTCCTGGTTCGCCTATCCCCGGCGCTTCATTTACTTTGGCGCACCCTCCAATGTCGTCCAGATCCTGGCCGAACGAAACTACTATGTAATCTATTCAACGGCCAGCATCGGCGATGAAGTCGCCTCGATGATGACCGGCGAACAGAAATTCAGCTTCACCAAGCGGCTCGGTACCAGCGAGTTCGATATCATCCTCTTTTCAGGGGGCGGCAACGATATCGTCGGCAGGTACGATTTCGATCTTTTCCTCAGACCCAGGCAGAGCGCTGAATTGTGGCAGGACTGCATCGACATCGAGCGGCTGGCCAACAAGCTCGACCTGATCGAATCAGTCTATGTGGAGTTGATGGAACGGGTGGACTACTACTCGGCGAATCCAGGTGTAAAAGTGGTGAGCCACAACTACGATTTCTGTGTTCCCTCGCCCGAGGGCTACGAACTCTTCGACCTGTTTCCCATCGGTGAATCATGGATCTATCCTTTCCTGATGGAAAAACAATTCACCGACCGCGCCGAGCAGCAGGCAGTGATCAGATTCATGCTCGCACGGTTCGGAGAGCGTCTCGCCAGGGTGGAGCAGAAGTACCCGGGCAAGCTTTTTGTGGCCAACACCCAGGGCACCCTCGCGGATAACCAGTGGCGCAATGAAATTCACCCGTCCCCGGCCGGCTTCAGGAAGATCTCCACAGTCATTCACCGTGCTATCCAGCAGGCGCTGGCAATCTGATATATTTGACCAAAATTAGAATGTTGGGTTCAAGATCAAGGCGCGCGAGGAAATTTTGCCGCAGGAATATATCAGGTATATCGAGGATTAAATTTTCCAGCGCAACGCAGAGATTGGACTCAAAGACAATTTTCCCCGGTGGGCTAATTATTTAAGAGCCCGATAGTAGCTGTCCAGATTGTATACCGCAGCCAGCGGGTTGTGGCCGAGGAGCCGGTCCTTGACTGCCAGTACAGTACAGGGCGCTTCGGCATATTTGAAGAACAGGGAGTCGTGACCGACGCAGAGGCCCAGCAGGATGTTGAAATCGGTCTTCTCTTTGTTAAGCACCATGGCTTGCAGAATCGGGTTGCACATGGCCTCATCTTTGGAAGGGTCGATCTGATCGGCCCGGTCGAGACCGATAAATTCTTTCGAACTGCGCCCCGCCTTACAGACCACCGAGACCATCTCGAAGCCCCGCGAACCGAAAAGCTGTCCCACCGCCTTGGCTTCTTTTCGTAAACCGATACAAAACGCCATACCCAGCCGCCGGTAGTTCATGCGCTGGGCAAATTCGATGATTTCTTCGATTCTGGGTTTGGTCGGCCGGACCTGCTCGTAGCCCTGCTCGCGATTCCCGTAGCAACTGGCCTCCTGGATCGAGGCCTGCCGGGCAAATTCGTGGACATCGCCATTGGCTCTGTACTCATCCAGGCTCTGACTGGTCAATTCCTCGAGATTGTCAGTGGGACAGAAATCCGGGGCCTTGCCCTGGGCTTCCCGACAGAGCCGGTCGCCGATTTTGACCGGACAGCGGGCACAGTTTGCGGGTTGCTTCTCCATTTTCAATCTCTTACGAATTCAATGTGTTCAATTGCTTTTAAGTTCATTCTTCCATTGGGTAAGCTGTTCAAGACTGACCCCCACACCGCCACAGACTACCAGCAGGATTTGGTTCTTGTCTCGCAGGCCGGGATGCTGGCAGTATACCGGTGCAAGTGCGGCGCCGCAAGCCGGTTCGACCAGGACACGGTGATCGTCAACAAATTTAAGGCAGCTCTCCACTGCCTCGAGGTCGCTGATACAATGGCTTATAATTTCATGGCGGCTGCACCACTCCCAGGCCATGGCAGCCACTTTTTTAGCCCCCAGAGAAGTGGCAACGGTGGCAATGCGCTCGAGTTCCACGTGCGAGCCAGCCGACAGAGAACCAGCCAGCGATGCGGCCCCATCAGTTTCCACTGCGAGGACCGGAGTATCGGCCAGCCCATTTTTATGGAGTCCCTCCACTACGCCGCAGAGCAGCCCGCCGCCGCCAACCGAGAGTACCACCGCGTCGGGACGCAGTCCACTCTCCGCCACTTCGTCGATTAGTGTCGCATGGCCCTCCCAGAGCAGCGGGTCGTCGAACGGATGAATCAGCTCGCGGTCCGGTCCGCAGAGACTCAGGGCATGATCATGGGCCTCCTGCCATGATTCACCGTTGATGACCACCTCCGCCTGCTCGCTGCGGATCGTGTCGATGGCTCGTTCAGGGGTTGATACGGGTACCACTACGGTGACCGGGACACCCAGTTTCCTGCCGCAATAGGCCACCGCGAGGCCAGCGTTGCCGCCCGAAGAACTTATCAACCTCTGTACCCCCCTGCTCACATGATGGTAGCAGACTCGGCCGATACCCCTGAGCTTGAACGAGCCGCTCGGCTGCATTGCTTCCATTTTCAGCCAGACTCTCGAGGCGGAAATTCTGGAAAGCGGTGTCGATTCAAGAAGTGGTGTTTTAATATGAAGAGGATTCATGGCAATTCTCCGGTCTCAGGAAGTGAGCGAGTCACGCAGACTGGTGAGATCGACCCTGGAGGTAAAATCGAGGCTCAACGGCGTCACGGCCACCTGCTTTTCCACCGCCAATGCATAAATATCCGAGTCGTTCTCGAGTTCGTCCTCCAGCACCTGAATGCGGGTCTTGAAATCACACACCCTGGTTTCAATCGAGGTGTTGCCGAGATTCTTGGTGTAATAGGAAGAGCGCGACAGCCTGGTCATTCGCCAGCCGGTGTGTTCGTCCGCCCCCTCGGGAACGTCGACCTTGAGCAGGTCGACATCGGCAGGCAGTTCCGTATTCAGGACAAAGTTGGTGAACATCCTCACGTAGTGGGCGGCTCCCCGCCAATCCTGCGAGGTGTAATTATGGTGGGAGGCGATATCGGTCTGTTTCGACACGGCCAGGGCCGCGACCCCATGGCTGGAGGCCTCCAGCGCTGCGCCGACGGTTCCGGAACAGCTGATCATGTTGCCCAGGTTTTCACCGTAGTTGATACCGGAGATAAGGATGTCGGGTTTGACTTCGCGAAACAGGGTAAACATCGCATGGCGCACCACCTGAGCTGGAGAACAGGGACAGTGATAGGCCTCGACACCTACGTTGCCGCCGGGAAAGTCAAACCGTTCGAGCCGGGACTGCTTGTTGCCGGTCAGCCCCCTGCCGGTCGCTGTCTGCTGATCGGTAGGGGCGACGATGGTGATCCTGCCGAGATCGGCGACCGCCTCCACCGCCGCCCTGAGCCCGGGAGATTCGATGCCGTCGTCGTTGGTAATGGCGATATGTATGTCCTTCATCTTCTTTTACCCATGCTCCCGTCGCTCACCGCGGCTTGCGGGCCTCTACCTCGAGGCGCACCATGGCCACATGAGCCTTGCCCTGCGCATCAAGCGGTTGAATTTTCAAATAGCTCTCGGCCAATTCTTCGATAAACATGTCTTTATCCGGTTCGTCAAGCCGCTCGGTGTAAGGCAGCCAGGTCGTTCTGATCCAGCCCTTGAGCCCCTCGATACCGTCATGGGTCATATCCTTGTCGATCAATTCTACCCGCGGGTCGACAAATCCTGCCTCGCGCAACAGCTCCTGGTAGTAGTCAACCCCATGGAACCCATAGGGAAATTCGAAGCCCTCAAAATAGCGCCGGTACCTCGGCAACTGCATTATCGTAGCGAGGACTCCAATAATGGTTTGGGCATTCCCCTGCCCACCCATCTGCAGCAACATCCTGCCGCCCGGCTTCAGACAGGCGTGGACCGATTCGACCACCGGTCGGTGATCTTTGACCCAGTGCAGCGCGGCGTTGGAGAACACCACATCGAAAGTTGGAGCAAAGCTCACATCGACTGCATCCAATAGGGTGAAAGACAGGTTCGGGTGATCTTCCGGCGGATAGCGTGTGGTCGCTAGCTCGATCATCGACTCCGAATTGTCGATGCCGAGCACTCTGCCGCCGCTCAGCAGACCGGCTATTTCCGCGGTCACCTTGCCGTCGCCGCAGCCAATATCGAGAAGCTCCTCGGTTCCCGTCAGAACAAGTTTTTCGATCAGTTCACGGGCCCAGAGCTGCTGGCCCCCGGAATGAAGTTCGTAATCCCTGCTGTCCCACTGGTACGTTTCCATGGCTCACCCGATAGCGGATTCTCTCACCCCTGCTTCAAACCCGCGGTGACGATACCCGCACCGATGAGAGCCGATCCCCCGCCCCGATTGAGCCATCGTCGAGCGGATTGGTTTTGCAGAAGTTGATTGAACTGGCCGGCAAACAGCCCATATACCAAAGCGTTCACTCCGGCCAGGGTCAGAAAGGTAAGTCCAAGCAGAAACAGTTGACCGATGGACCCAGTAGTGCTCACGAATTGAGGGAAAAAGGCGATAAAGAAAGTGATGCTCTTCGGATTAAGAGCAGTAACGATGAAAGAAGACCGAAACAGGGATCGGCTGGTGCCCTGCTCTGCTGCAGATTGAATCTCAACCTGCACGGGCTTAGAGATCCATAGCCTGATCCCGAGGTAGATAAGATACAGTGCCCCTACCCATTTCAACGCGTTGAACAGCTCGGCGGAGACGCTCAACAGGCTGCCAAGGCCGAGCAGCGACAGAGTCATGGCGGTAAAATCCCCAGTCACCACCCCCGCTGACAGCGGCACCACAGCTTTCTTTCCATGGGTGATGGCCTGGCTGACAACGAGAATGATCGTCGGTCCGGGAATAATCAGAATCAGGCACGAAGCCAATACAAACCCTATATACAGCTCTAGACTCATGGTGCGCTCTTTCTATCTCTAAAAACGTCCCCCGGATGCTGCCCCGGTGGTCTTTGCCGGCACGCTGTCGGGCTGGGCGCTTGGCATTTATATCGGAGCGGATGAACGATTGCTCTACCGGTTGTACAATAATACGATTGATTAGGCCAGGTGATTTCTTTAGTATGGGTATCGTCGCACTCCTCTCCGAAATGTAGTTTTTGACTATCAATTAGTGGAGATCAGACCATGTATACACTCGTTATCGGCAATAAAAACTATTCCTCCTGGTCCTTGAGAGGCTGGCTGCTGCTCAGACAGTTTCAGATCGGTTTCGATGAAATACGGTTGCCGCTCTACTCCGAGATCTTCAGTGAAAAAATTAAGGACTATTCCCCGACCGGTCTTGTGCCGACCCTGGTATCCGGCGATCTGTCCATCTGGGATTCGCTGGCCATCTGCGAATACATCGCCGAACAACACCCGGCGCTGCACTGCTGGCCAGAAGATGTCCAGGCCAGGGCCATCGCCCGAAGTATTAGCAGCGAGATGCATTCCGGCTTTTTTCAGATCAGGAACCTGCTGCCGATGAACATCAGGCGCCACAGAGCGATCGATACCATCAGTGCTGATTTGGCAAAAGAAATCGAGCGGGTCTGTGACATCTGGAAGAGCTGCAGACAGTTCTACAAGGGTGACGGGGATTTTCTGTTCGGCAGCTTCTCAATTGCCGATGTCATGTACGCTCCAATGGTGCTCCGCTTTAAAAGCTACCTCATTGAAGTGGGAGAGAGCGAGGCCGAGTACATGCAGTCAATGCTCGCACTGACCTCCCTGCAGGAATGGATTGATGCCGCCCTTGCCGAAGAGGAAGTAATCGATCTTTACGAAAAGTAGAGACTTCGTGAGAAACGAAAAGGGCTGCCTTTAGACGTTGGAGTGAAGACATATTTGTTGAGAGCCGGAGCATAATCGCGCTCCGGCTGAGCCTGTCGATCAGCCGCACTTCTTTTTGTGGGCCACACAGCTGCCTTTCTTCGCTCCCCTGATATCGCTTTGATGTTTAGCGATGGAGACGATGGTCTTGAGCCGCTTCTTGGTCTTTTCCGAGAGATCGGCCTTCTTTATTTTGTCCACTTCTTCACAGATCGCCTCGAAGGCCTTTGCTATTTTGTCACTTGCCAGCATGGTCAACTCCATTTTGTTGGTATTGCTAACTATTTTGATTATACAAAAGAATAATCCTGATTATTTGAAAAATAATCGTCACAGTCGAAATGGATAAACACCAAAATGAGAAAAGGCAAAAAAAGCGGCTTGTGAAATCTGTCTTTTGCCCGAACCCCTTGATGAGAAAAATTTCGTTTAATAATCCTAGCCGGTCAAGTGATGACAAGTTCATATCACTTCACCCAGCCCTCGACCGTACTTGACAGGCTGGGATTAACCACTTATAAAACGAAGAACGTGCTTCGCAGGGGTGGTCCACGGGCCTGAGATGATACCCATAGAACCTGATCTGGTTAATGCCAGCGTAGGGAATCGCATTTCGAGCTTTTCTGTTCAGTCTGTTCTTACCGGTTATCCCCTCCCTTAAGCCATTTCCTGCAGTGTATTAATTTTTCAAAAAAGGTGACGCCATGTCAGATCTTGCGCTCAAATGTGCCGAGAATTTAGAGAAAATTCGGCAGAATAAACCGCTTATCCATAACATCACCAACTATGTGGTCATGAATTATACGGCCAATGTGCTCCTTGCCGCCGGGGCCTCGCCGGTGATGGCCCATGCCGAAAACGAAGTGGAGGAAATGGTGGGTTTTGCCGGTGCGCTGGTGATCAATATCGGTACACTTTCGGACAGCTGGATCAGTTCGATGCTTACGGCCGGTAGAAAAGCGAGCAAACTCGGCACCCCCATCGTGCTCGACCCGGTGGGGTCCGGAGCCACCAGGCTGCGTACCGAGGCGGCTAGGACGATTGCCGCCGAGACCAACGTCACCATCATCAGGGGCAACGCCTCGGAGATTCTCTCCCTGCACAACGAAGACTCAAAGAGCAAGGGGGTCGATTCGCTCCATTCGGTGGATGAAGCAGAGGGCAGTGCCATGGTGTTGGCAAGAGAACTCGGAGCGACGCTGGCGATCACCGGACCGGTGGATTTCATTACCGATGGAACCAGAATTCTCCGGGTTGAAAACGGCCATCCATTGATGCCAATGGTCACGGGTACCGGGTGTTCGGCCACGGCGATAATCGGCGCCTTCGCAGCCGTTGACCTGGATCCGCTGACGGCGGCGGCAACCGGCCTTGCTTTCTTCGGCCTCGCCGGCGAGCTGGCCGGACAAACTGCCAAGGGACCCGGCTCCTTCATGACTGAAATCCTCGATGCGCTCTACCAGATCAGTCCCGACGATACTATCGCCGGCTGCAAAATCAGCGAAGGCTGATATGAGATGATCGATTTTTCCCTCTACCTGGTTACCGATCGGTCCTTGTCGAAAGGCCGTTCCAACCGCGATATTGTGGTAGCGGCGGTGGCCGGCGGGGTAACCTGTGTGCAGCTTCGGGAGAAGCACTGCGGGACACGGGAGTTCATCCACGAAGCGCTAGCCCTGCGGCCGCTGCTCAGAGACCGCCGCATCCCCCTGATCATCAATGACCGGCTGGATATCGCCCTGGCCGTCGAGGCCGATGGCGTCCATCTCGGCCAGAGCGATATGCCCTTAGCGATGGCCAGAAAAATCGCCGGCAGTTCGCTGATCATTGGCATCTCGGCCGAATCAACCGACGATGCACTCAAAGCGGAACAGGAAGGCGCCGATTATATCGGCATATCACCGGTGTTCTCAACACCCACTAAAACCGATACGGCAGCGCCGCTCGACTTGGGAGGTGTGAACAAGATTTGCGGGCTGGTCGATATTCCCCTGGTCGGCATCGGAGGGATTAACAGGTATAATGCGGCCTCGGTGATAGGAGCCGGCGCCGACGGCGTTGCCGTGGTCTCGGCCATTGTCTCGGCAGATGATCCCACCGATGCCACAAGGACGCTGAAAACACTAGTGGAGCAGGCTTTAGCGAAGAAGGGCTAGACCGCTCTTCTGCCCCCGGGGACAATGTGAACGCTCCAGCCATACAGATTACCGACCTGACGCTGCGATTCGGCAGCGCTGCACCGTTGTTTGATAAACTCAACCTCGACATCGTCGCCGGCAAGATCACCTGTATTTTAGGGCCCAGCGGCTGCGGCAAATCAACCCTGCTGCGCCTGCTTTCCGGCGCTTCGGAATTCGACAGCGAGGGAACGGTCGAATTCAGCCCGGCGGAATCTTCGATGGTCGCCTGGATGGGCCAGGACGACCTGCTGCTCCCCTGGCTGAGCCTGATCGACAATGTCCTGCTCGGCGCCAGGTTGCGCGGCGAAATCAGCGATGCGCTTCGCCAACAGGCTGCAGAGCTGATCGCCAGAGGACGGTTGGCCGGCTTTGAAGATACCCTCCCCCAGTCCCTGTCCGGCGGCATGCGCCAGAGAGCTGCACTGCTGCGCACGCTGATGGAAGGGCGAACGGTGCTGCTGATGGACGAGCCATTCTCCGCCCTCGACGCACTGACCAGGCTCAGGCTGCAGGATCTCTCGGCCGAGCTGACCAGGGGAACAACGACCGTGCTGGTTACCCATGATGCGGCCGAAGCCCTGCGCATGGCTCATCGTATAATCATCCTGGGAGGTACCCCCACCCAGGTCAAAACCACCCTCGATCTTTACAGCACCCCGCCCCGCAGTCCGGACAGCGACGAGGTACTCGATCACTACAGCCAGCTCCTGGAACTGCTCCTGGAGGATCACCACTGATGTCAGCGCTGCGTCTCATGGTGCTCATGGCCGGCCTGATCGGTCTCTGGCAGCTACTGGTTGTCGTCACCCAGGTGCCGCCCTATATCCTGCCGGCTCCGCTGCCGGTTGCCCTGGCCCTGGCAGAACAGTGGCCGGTGTTGCTCAAACACTTGTGGACAACCGCATTCGAGATTATCGCCGGGCTTCTAATCGGCACCCTGCTCGGCACTTCCTGCGCCCTGACCATGATCATCTCACCGCTGCTGAAACGCTGGATGCAGCCCGTGCTGGTGATCAGCCAGGCGATACCGGTGTTCGCCCTGGCACCAATCCTGGTGCTCTGGTTCGGGTACGGCATGGCATCGAAGATCGCCATGGCGGTGTTGATTATCTTCTTTCCCGTGGCCGCCTCCTTCTACCAGGGCATGCGCAGAACCAATCCCGATATCCTGGAATTGGCGAGAAT
>JABDQA010000018.1 GCA_013042475.1 Desulfofustis sp. | reverse complement strand
GATCAAATGTAGGTCCGAGAAGCAGTCATCCAAGGAACTGATTATTTTTGGCTTTGTTTTTGGCCAGGATTACTGACATGCTACTGATCAAACAAAAAAGCGGTTAAGCCAAAATGGCTTAACCGCTTGATTTAACTGGTACACCAGGAGCGATTCGAACGCCCGACCTACGGATTCGTAGTCCGTTGCTCTATCCAGCTGAGCTACTGGTGCACGGGAGTGTCGTTATACTCCAGATTGGGGCTCAACTCAAGTCTGTTTTTGGGCCTCCTCCTTTTCCTGTTTCCTGAAAAGGATCTCATGTTCCGCCGGCTTCAAGGTGGGATCGGCGGTGATCATCACCTTGGCGTCGTACTTTTCTTCAAGCTCGAGGATCTCCTGACGCTTGTTGTTGAGCAGGTATTGGGAGACATCGATCGGGAATCTGCAGTCGATTCTGATGATCGGCCTGCGGCTCGCCCCCGTATGGATTCTGCGCAGGTAGAAGAGCGATAGCATCTCAACCGACTTCACCATTCCCCTGCCCCTGCAATGTTCACAAACCCGGTAATTACTCGACTCAATTGGCGAACCGAGTTTTTGTCTGGAGATCTGCATGAGACCAAAGCGAGAAATCCGGCTGATATCGACTTTAGCTTTGTCCCGTTTCATGGCGGTTTTGACCTGCTTCTCGACTTCCCTGACGTTCTTGCTGCTGCGCATGTCGATAAAATCAACCACAATCAGCCCGCCAAGATCGCGCAGCCGCAGTTGTCGGGCCAACTCTGTCGCCGCTTCCATGTTGGCCTGGAAAATGGTCTCCTCGAAATTCTTGCCCTTACCGGTCGAACCTGAATTGACGTCAATAGAGACCATGGCCTCGGTGGGTTCTATGACGATCGAGCCGCCTGATGGAAGATTAACGTTGGGCTGATAGATCGACTCGATCTGATCCTCAACGCTATATTGATTGAAAATCGGCCTCGCCCCCCGGTGCAGCTTGACCTTGACCTGACGCTGCTTGGCAGGAAGCATTTCGGTAAAATCCTTGACTTTTTCGAGCGCCGACTGGTCATCCACCAGTATTTCCTGGGTGGTCGGATCGAAGTGTTCACGCAGGAAACGCATTACACAGTTGTGATCCTGGTAAAGCAGTCCTACTCCTTCTAAATGCTGCCCCTTGCTCTTGATCTCTTTCCAGAGCTTGAGTAGAAAACGCACATCTTTGGTCAGAGCCGTCTTGGTGATGTCTTCACTGGCGGTGCGGACAATCCAGCCGATACCTTCGGGAATCGACAAGGAATTCATTATCTCGCGCAGCCGACCGCGCCGTTCTTCTCCGGCGATTTTACGCGATACGCCCTCCGAGTCAGAGCCTGGCATGAGCACCACACAGCGCCCGGGAATCGACAAATAGGTGGTCAGATTCGCTCCTTTCTTGCCTACTTCCTCCTTGACCACCTGGACCAGCATCTCCTGTCCCTTGGCAATAACATCTTTGATGCTGAGCTTTTTCCACTGTTGCGTTTCCACCAATTTCTGGATGTCTGGCGGTAATTCCTGCTTGTAATATTCGGGGTGAATTTCAGTGAAGGCGAGAAAACCGTTCTTCTCGACGCCGTAGTCCACGAAAGCCGCCTGCAGGTTGGATTCGACCGCCACCACCCGTGCCTTGTAGATATTATTGCGGGTCTGTACCCGGCTGATGGTTGTCACATGCAGTGACTCGAGCCGACCGTCTTCGAGCAGGGCCAGCCGGCACTCTTCTGGTTCGTCGGCATTGATCAGCAGCTTGACGACAGGCTGATGCTCTTTGCCTGCCTGCGGGTCTGTTTTCTTACCCTGGCTCTTGGCAGGCGACGTGGCAACTACCGAGTCTGGTTCGTCGCTCTTCTCTTTTGCTTTCTGCGACTTCGATTTTGAACTTCTTTTGGAGCGTCCCCTCCGTGGCTTATGCTCCTTGCCCTCTGTTCGGGGTGATTCCGTGCTGCCAGGTTCTCCATCCGGCTCGGCAGAGATTTCAGCTTTTTCAGGATCACTGCCAGCGGGTGCCTGATCTTTTTCAATGACCTGGTCAACCACTTCCGACTCGACCTTGGCAGGATCGTCCGAATTCTGATCAGCAGAAATCTGATTTGATCCGCTGGATTCTATGTAGTCCAGGTCTTTCCGCCCCTCGAGTGGCGCTGCTTTGTCAGGTGGTGAAGGAGGCTCAGCCGGGTCTGGTGCTTCCTTTTCGTGGATTATCTTGCTTTTCCACCAAGCCCCGGTCGTGGTCTTGATTTTGGTGATAAGATTGTTTTTTTCTGACGGTTGCCCGTCTTTTTCCGATGGTGCCATACAATTCCTCTGAGCAGCATACCGCTCAACCAGATCGGTTGCTGCACCTTCCGGGCGTCAGGTGACTGATGCATGCGTGAATGCGCATGAAATCAACCAGCGACACCACTCAATTTGCTGGTAATAACCTATTACCGTTTACCGGCACTGCCTGCTCCGCTCCCGCCGGCTTAACTGGCAGAGGGTCTAAGAGATGTGGTCTGCGGACAGACAGGGCCTCCAATTTCAACAGGATCAAGTCGCCCGACATGGGTGGTCGGGTCCTCATAATGGGATCCCTGTGTTTCTTGAGACCGTCAGAACTACAGTGCTGCAATACCTCGCTAATTGTTTATGCACCGGTCATTGGCTCTGTTTATCATCGAAGGTCTCACCTACCAGAATAGATATCCATCTTTTTCTCATGCATTCCGAAAAAAGATGGTTTTATCAATCATTCGCGGTAAACTGCCAGGAAGGTATATCATATATCCCCTATAATCAAGGCAAAACTATTACTTTTGGCTTGACACCGAAAGGCTCGAACCGTACATTTCGGTCCTTAAAGGACCGGAACGGAAACCGGGTTTGGAGTGTGCCCGGGCAAAGCCACGTGGTCGTTTACCACAATGTTCGTAAGGAGAGTATCGTGACAAAGCAGTTGCCGCGTCTGTTCGTCTTGTCCCTGTTTTGCTGTCTTCTTTCTTATTTGCTGCTTACAATACCGGTGCCTGGCATGGCTCAGGATTCATCTGCAGGCACCCAGAAAGTCGCCACTGAAGAGTGGGATATTTCAGCGGATAGAATCATCCGTTACGAAAATCCCGAGAGTATCGTTGCCGAGGGCAATATCGTCCTGGTCAAACGCAAGAAAGTCCCTCCCGCCCAGCCGGGTGCTGGCGTAGGCGAAGAAGAAGTGACGGACTGGTACATCTTGCTGGAAGAAACCCCTCCCGAAGAAGAAGTCACACCAGAAAGTATTGAAACTAACCAGGAACCGGTCTACGAGGAGCAGATCACCATCAAGGCAGACTGGATGTCATACGACGTCGTACTGAACACCATAAAAGCCCGGGGCAATGTATCGGTAGAAGCCGACGATCAGGCAATCTATGCCGAACAGGCGATGGTCAATCTGGAGCAGGAAACCGGGACCTTTAAAAAAGCGACCATCATCGGCAGCGAGAAAGACCTGCATCTCGAAGCGGAGGTGATCGAAAAAATAGGATATAAGACCTACCACCTAGAGGACGGCTGGGTAATCACCTGTAAGATACAAGGAGACAAGAAGGCGCCATGGAGCTTTGCGGCGAGTGATGCTATCATCGAACAGGATGGTTATGCAAGACTCAAACATGCCCGCTTCCGAATCAAAGATGTCCCCATTTTCTATTCGCCATATCTGGTGATGCCGGCCAAAAACAGGAGGGAGTCAGGTTTTTTGCTGCCCGAGTTGAGCACTGCTGAGTTCAGCGGCTTCGGTTTCAACCTGCCCTTCTTCTGGGCCATCTCAGATTCCACCGATTTGACCATCTACACCCAATATTACGCCAACCGTGGGTATATGCCAGGCCTCGAGTTTCGTTACATTATCGATCCTAATGACAAAGGGCTGGCGTTGGCGAATTATCTCTATGACGATCTCAGCGATCCATCTGAGACCGAGTATTACGAAGAGACCGGTTACACGCACGACAACAAGGATCGCTACTGGTTCCGCGCCAAGGCGGATCAGGACTTGGGCACCGCCTGGACTTCCCGCCTCGATCTGGATATTGTGTCGGACCGCGACTACTTGCGGGAATTCAACACCGGTATAACCGGTTTTAAAAACAGCAACGAGCAGTTCCTCGACACCTTCGGTCGCAGTCTGGAAAACAAGACCGATGATCAGCGCACCAACCGTTTCGGCGTGCAACGCAGTTGGGGAGCCACTTCCCTTGAAGCCCGACTGCTGGGAATCAACGACATCCGCACCGATGCCGACAAATTCGATGCCGACGGTAATGAAAATCCCACTCCGTTGTGGAACCTTCCGGCCATTGACTACACCGGTACACTTCCTTTTGAAAATTTATGGGATCTGACCCTACAGTGGGATGCCGATTACGTCAATTATTGGCGTGAAGAGGGAATTGGCGGGCATCGCTTTGATATCTACCCGAAGCTGAGCGCCCCGGTACCGATCAGCCAGTATCTCGAATCCCGTGCTGAGTTGGGTCTGCGCGACACCTACTATATCGTCCAGGAGTATGGCGAAGCGCAATGGGACGAGAGCGACTCACAGAATCGGCTGCTTTTAGATGTCAAGGCTGAACTCGGAACCTCCCTGATACGCACTTTTGCGATGTCGGGTGAAAGCATGACCGGACTGACCCATCAGGTTCGCCCTTTTGTAGAATATGACTATCTCCCCGAGGTAGACCAGGATGACCTGCCCCGTTTCGATGGCGTGGACCGAGTCGGGGAACAGAATCAGTTTAACTACGGCATCGATAACTTCTTTACCGCCCTGTCCGGCAACGACACGGACAGGGAATATGGCTGGTTTAAGATCACCCAGAATTATAGCTTTATCGATGCACGCTCCGATGAACCGTTCTCCGACATCAATGTGGATCTCAAATGGATCCCCCTCAGGTTCCTCGAGTTCTGGTACAGGACAGACTACGACGTCTACGACAACGGATTCGTCCTACATGATCTGGACAGTTCCTTCAGGACCAAGCGCGGCGATCTCTTCAGGCTGGAGTATTATTTCAGGGATGATGAGGACATAAACAGGACGGAACAGATCAACGCTCTCATCGAAACAGCGCTATTTGCCAGATTCAGGGCCAAATTCAATATCGAACATTCGATAGTCAACGACGAAACCAACGAGGCTAATATTGCCCTGCTCTATCAAGCATTGTGCTGGTCGGTGGAACTGGGTTCACAATATACACCCGAAGAAACCAAGTTCATGCTGATATTCAGTCTCGCCAACCTCGGCAGTCCCATCCAGTTCTATTACTAATCCAATGGTTATCGATTAGTTGCACTGCTGCATGGTTGCTCGAGACAAGACCGCTCCTCCTGCCCGTTACGACGTCTTCAACGGCGACGCAGACGGCATCTGCAGTTTGCACCAGCTTCGTCTCGCCGACCCGGCTCCAGAGGCAGCGCTGATCACCGGGGTCAAACGCGATATCGGACTTCTGGAGCGCATCAGGGAGATTAAAAGCAGCATCGTCACCGTGCTTGATGTGTCAATGCATGTGAATCGTGAGCCGCTCGAGCAGCTTCTGGGAAATGACAACCAGATTCTTTACATCGACCATCACTTCGCCGGCGATATACCTGAGTCACCTCGCTTGACCGCCCACATAGAGCCGCAGGCCGACCGCTGTACCTCATTGATTGTCGATACCCTGCTGGGCGGGAAATATCGACCCTGGGCGATTTGCGCTGCGTTTGGAGACAATCTCCACTTGGTCGCAGCTAAAGCCGCTTCTGATCTGTCTCTGTCTGAGGAGCAAACCTCCAAACTCAGGGAAATTGGGGAATTGCTGAATTACAACGGCTATGGAGCGCAGCTCGAGGATCTCTATTTCACCCCCGACTATCTCTACAATGCGGTCAGAAAATATAGGGATCCTTTTGACTTTTCCACAGAATCCCACACCTTGAAAACGCTGAAAACCGGGTATGAAAACGATATGAGCCTGGCTCTGGCTCAGAGTGTATTTGCCAGCAGCGGCGACAATCGAGTCTACCGTTTTCCGGACAGCCATTGGTCCAGAAGGGTGTCGGGCGTGTTTGCCAATCTCAAAGCAAGAGAAAATCCAGGTGGTGCCCACGCCATGATTACCGAAAACAGCGATGGGACTCTCAGAATCAGCGTCCGGGCACCGATAAGCGACAAACGCAGCGCCGACACGCTCTGCCTCTCGTTTCCCAGCGGCGGTGGACGAGCTGCTGCGGCAGGTATCAATGCCCTGCCCGAGGAAATGCTGGGGGAGTTCATCGATCGTTTCAATGCAACCTATGCTTAACACCCTCACTTCAACTGTCGGACACCGTCTGAGCATTTCGACAACCGGATCTCCCATCAGCCGTCTCGGCCTGCACAAAAGATATCTTGTTGTCCTCTTCTCGACCATTGTACTTTGTTGTTTTAAGCCATACCATGGGTATGCTGCTGAGCAATCGAAGGCTGCCGACCTGGTGAAGGACGGTCAGGTTATCGACTTGACCAGTGAACGCTACGCACTGCTCTTCAAGGAGTTGCAGAACGAACACAATTTCAGCCCGGAACAGCTCGACAATTGGTTTGCAGGCGTCAGCATCGATAAAAAGGTGCTCGAGCTGATGGATCGCCAGTGGGAGGCCAAACCCTACTATAAATATCGCCCACTATTCGTGACCCGGAGGATCATCGCCAAAGGTAAAAAAATGCTGACGTCGCATCAGGCGTTGCTGGATCGGATCGAGGCCCGATTCGGGGTCGAACGAGAGGTGATCATCGCCATCTGGGGAATCGAATCACGCTTCGGCAGCAATCGTGGCAGCTTCAACGTTTTCGAGACACTCAACACTCTGTTTGACGCCTATCCGCGGCGCTCCGAGTTCTTCAGGAAGCAGCTCGTCTATTTTCTCATCGTCTGCAGAGAAAACAACATGAACCCCCTCGAGATAAAAGGATCTTATGCGGGGGCATTCGGACAAACCCAGTTTATTCCCTCGAGTTTTTACGAATATGCCGTCAGTTTCGACGATGATGCAATCCGGGACGTGTTCAATTCCACTGAGGACGTGCTCGCTTCCATCGCCAATTATCTTTCCCGCTTCGGCTGGACCCTTAATGCACCTGTATATGTGGATATCGGCACAGAGCTGAAAACCCAGGAACTCATCAGCGCCAATCTCAAAGGCAGAAAGGGTAGGGTTGATTACCGCACGGTGGCCAAGGCCCAGAATGTGGATCTGCCGACGCCGCCAAACAACAGAAAAGTAACGATCGTGAGCCTGGAAAAATCTCCTGCACATGGAGGCGGGTACCGCTATGTGGCCGGCTATCCAAATTTTCAGGCTATCACCGAATGGAATCACTCCAATCGCTATGCCATGGCCGTGACCGAGTTGTCCGAGGCCATCAAAATTCCCTGAATCCATGGCCGCCGCCCTTCGCTATCGATTAAGCTGCCTGACCGTTTCAATTTTCCTTCTGCTTTTAAACCCGCTGCTTCTGAGCTGTGGTCATGTCGATCCCGGTCTGATCGAAATTGATCAGGGAGACTCGCCTTTTTTCGTCGATGACGCTTCTCCGGACAGTCTCATCAATGCCATAGATCAGCACCTCATTTACTTGAGCACCACTGGCAAAGCACACAGTTTTGACAAGCAGTTTGGCCTTGCTCAGGATGAATTCTATCGCTCCCTTTCAACCTTTCGGGAGCTTCTGGTCGCCAACCCTGATCCCATCAGGTTGAACCAGCTAATTAGAACACATTTCCAGCTCTATCAGGCAACAGGTCGTGACAGCGATCAGGAAATGCTGGTGACCGGCTATTACGAGCCGATTTTTGAGGGAAGCCTCAAAACAAACAAAGACTACCGCTATCCCCTCTACTCTCACCCACCGTCGTTGATCACCTCGCATAAGGGTGAAAAAAAGACGGGACGGCTCGATGACAGCGGACGTCTGGTTCCTTTCTGGACCCGCCGGGAAATTGAAACTGCCAATCTGCTCGAGGGCCATGAAATGGCCTGGCTCAAGGACAGATTTGATGCTTATTTGCTCCAGATTCAAGGTTCCGGACGCATCATGCTACCCGACGGCACCACCCGGGCTGTGCACTATGCCGCCTCCAATGGGCTGACTTACCAGAGCCTTGGCAAATTGTTCGTGGACGAACAGATCATGACACGGGAGGAGGTCAGCATAGACGCCATCAGAACCTATTTCGGTTCCCATCCAGAGCAGATGGAGCGTATGCTCCATCATAATCCCCGCTATATCTTCTTCAAGTGGGGAGATGATCGGGGCCCGCGGGGATCACTTGGTCAGGTTTTGACTGCAGATCGCTCCATCGCCGTTGATCACACTATCTTTCCCTCCGGCGCCATCGGTTACCTTGTTTCCAGACGTCCTATATTCAATGATAACGGCACTATTAATCACTGGAAAACATTTGGTCGTTTTGTACTGCCCCAGGATAGTGGTGCGGCGATCAAGGGCCCGGGTCGTGTCGATCTTTTCATGGGCAATGATTACTATGCCGAACAAGCTGCCGGCTCAATGAAGGAAAAAGGCAGCCTCTTTTTTCTGCTTCCCCGGACAGAAGACGAGCGTTTGAATTAATTAAGAGGGGATATCCAGTTCAAATGAAAGGTTCCCCAATCATCCTTACCACTGATTTCGGACTGAGCGATGAATACGTGGGAGTGCTCAAAGGGGTGATCCTGTCGATTAATCCACATGCCACCATCATCGATCTCAGCCATGGGATACCTCCACAGGCTACTGGTCGGGCGGCGGAAGTGCTTTGCAAGAATTACCGCTATTTCCCGGCTGGCTCGATTCATGTCTGCGTGGTTGACCCCGGGGTCGGCACTGAGCGCAGAATCGTCGTTGTTAGAGGTTGCAATCAGTTTTTCATCGGTCCCGACAACGGCGTATTTTCCCGTATCCTCGAAACCGACCAGGCTGCAGAAGTTTATGAACTTACCAATAGCGACTGGTTTCTCGAAGACATCAGCACCACCTTTCACGGCCGAGACATCATGGCGCCGGCCGCTGCTCGTCTCTCCCTCGGAGCATCAATCAACGAGGTGGGGCCGCTCATTTCCACCGACTCATGCGTGACAACCACGACAACCCCACCGCTGGTGAGCGAAACTGGGATACGTGGTGAAATCAGCGCCATCGACAGGTTCGGCAACCTCATCACCAATATCGAGGAGGGTATATTAATCGATTTTGGTCTATCCCCAAGGTTCGCCATCAGGATCAAATCTCAGCTGCTGCAACTCCATCAGGGCAGCTATGGGCATCTGCCCGACAACCAGCCGGCGGCGATAATCAACAGCAGCAGCATGCTGGAAATCTGCGTCAAGAACGGTAATGCTGCCGCTATTCTGGAGGTCGGAATCGGAGAAAGAGTGGTGGTGAAAACAAAATAAGGACGCCTTGCCTGAATGAGCGCTTTTGACTTAAGTCGCAATGTATATATCAGTAGAGCCTGGCGAAACGCTCCCAGAAATCAGGAAAGGACTTGACCACGCAAACCTCGTTCAGGATTTTCACCCCTTTAACGCGTAAACCGGCAACTGCCATGCTCATCGCCATGCGGTGATCTTCATAGGTCTCGATCTCCGCCCCATGCATCCCCGCCCCGCCCTGGCCATGGATGACCATGCGGTCGTCGAATTCATCGACCGCGACACCCAGCTTTCTGAGCTCGGATGTGGTGGCGCTGAGACGATCACATTCTTTGACCCGCAGGTGAGCAATGTTGGAAATTTCGGATGCACCTTCGGCAAAGGCAGCCACCACTGCCAGGGTCGGCACGACATCCGGCATGTCACCCATGTCAGCGGTGATTGATTCAAGTTTTTGTGGCCCCACAACTTTTATCCCCCTACCCTGTTGTTCTACTCTGCAACCCATTCGGGCCAGCAGAGGAACCAGCATTGTATCCCCCTGCAGCGATAGTACCGGTACATTGTTAACGGTCACGCTGCCACCGCTGACCGCTGCCGCCGCCCAGAAATAAGATGCATTCGATGCGTCGCCCTCAATGTGATAATCGCATGGCAGATAACACCCGCCTGGTATGGTAAATCGCGAAAAATCGGCCGCGGCGCCAACCTCCACACCAAAGGTCGCCATGACTTCGAGCGTCATTGCCACGTAGGGTTTGGAGAGAATCTCCCCATCCACCTGCAGTTCGGCCTGCCGTTCGGCGTAGGGTGCCACCAGCAACAGGGAGGAGAGATATTGACTGCTCTTCCCCTCGGGTAATACGGTTTTTCCACCGCGCAGGCCGGATGCAATGATCGACAGTGGCGGACAGCCGGTATCGTCGATCGATTCGATATCTACTCCCCAGCCTTTCAAGGCAGCCATAAGCGGGCCGATCGGCCGCTTGCGCATGCGCTCATCGCCGTCGATTATAAATTCGCCGGTACCAAGAGAAGCCACCGAAGTCAAAAAGCGGGTGGCAGTACCGTTGTTACCCAGATAGATGTCGTCGTCGGGCTCGGTGATCCTGCCTGCAGTACCCAAGATCCGCCAACTCTGAACACCCTTGTCGATGTCAATTCCCATCTGCTGCAGTGCCGCTGAGGAATAATCGGTGTCCTCGCTTACCAGAGGACCGTTAAGG
>JABDQA010000007.1 GCA_013042475.1 Desulfofustis sp. | reverse complement strand
GCGAGGGAAATAGTCTGTCAATTGCTGATGACTGGAGTTCAACCATGATGGGCAACTCCTTCAGAGATCCGTTCTTTCGTGCCAAGCTCGAATCTGAAGTCGCCCGCACCCCGCAGCTGACTGCTGCGATTGAAGATAAATGTCTGACCTGTCACGCACCGATGGCACGGACTCAGGCACTTAACAACGGTACAGGCAGTTACTCGTTGTCGCAAGCCGAAACCACAGTGTTCGCCTCGGATGGTGTAAGTTGCACGCTTTGTCATCAGATTCAAAAGGATGGCCTGGGTAATGATTCTAGTTTTTCGGGAAATTACAATATTGGTGAAGAGCGAAAAATGTTTGGCCCTTATAAACAGGTATTTGTGAACCCGATGATTAATCACGTCGACTATTTGCCAACATACGGTGAACAAGTTGACCAACCCGGGTTCTGTGCCACCTGTCATACGCTCTTTACCCCGATTGTCGCGGAGGATGGCCATATAATTGGGGAGTTCCCGGAACAGACCCCTTATCTGGAATGGCTGAACAGCTCTTACGCCTCATCCGAGAACTATCGATCATGTCAGGATTGTCACATGCCGAGAATCGACGAACGGGTTAAAATCTCCAATCGACCCCCCTGGTACCAGGAGACCCAGTCACCGTTTTGGAAACACCACTTCACAGGCGGAAACGTTTTTATCCTGGAGATGCTCAAAAACAACAGGCAGCGTCTTGGCAGCCCTGTTCCCGAAGCATTGTTCGAAAAGACTATCGAGAGAACGGAAGGGCGGTTGAATCAGGAGGCTGCTGAAATCAGCGTGGTTCGTGTCAAACGCGACAACAATAGACTCCAAGTAGATGTGCGCGTCACCAACCAGACCGGCCACAAATTCCCCACCGGGTTTCCATCAAGACGGGCATGGCTTCATCTCGAAGCTACTGATTATCAGAAGCGACAGATTTTCGAGTCCGGGAGGTACACTCCAGTAGGTGAAATTGTCAGCCTGGACAGCACCTATGAACCGCATCACACTATCATTGATTCAGCCGATCAGGTGCAGATTTACCAATCTATCATGGGGGATGAATCGGGTAAGATGACTGGTACGTTGTTGCGCGCGGCCACCTACCTCAAGGACAATCGACTTCCTCCGGCGGGATATCAGCGTTCGGGGCCGATGAGTTCGCAGACCGGCATCAAGGGCAAGGCAGCCACCGATATGAACTTCAATGTGGTCGATAATCAGGAGGGTTCTGGAACTGATATCGTTACTTATGATTTCGATTTGAAAGATGCCCGCCTTCCTCTCACGATCAGGGCGCAACTGCTTTATCAATCCAGTAGTCCTTGGTTTCTCAAAAACCTGTTCAAAGACGATACTCCGGCAGTTTCCCGATTTAAGGAAATGTACGCTGCTGGTGATAACAGGCCTATGGTGGTTGATCAAATCACTTATGAATTGAGTGACTGATATTGTGGGCAGGCAGGTAATTGGTTTAGTTCAATCAGCTGATTGGGATTCATCTTGGACACTTCCATTCTTGCCATCTGGGTGGATTCTTCAGATGCTTCACGATTATTCAATCAGCCTTTGGGCCTGCTGATTGACGCGAACTGACCGTCCGGTAGGACGCATTCGACATATTCCCAGAGCCTGGCCCCGCCCATTTGAATAATAAATGACCCTTTTTCCTGCTGTTGCTCTCCTACCGTGACTCGCTCCCAGGTGATCAGATCGCCTTCTCTGTCGAATACGCTGCATTTAATCCGCATTACCTTGGTGCTTCTGTATTCGATATCAAGCTCTGAGCCTTGTGAATCGATGCTGGTCAATTCAAGATCATCGGCGGGAGTTGAAGCCGATCCTTCGCAGGAATAATACTCATCGGCCACCAACCTCAAGACCTCTTGCGGTTTCAAGTCCAGTGATTCCGGATTTTCATCGAGATATCGCTTTGTCGACAATAATGTATTTCCCCCCCAGCCCCGCTGGTTGGAAAGACAAATACGCCGCTCATACCTCAAAGTTTCGAAAAAACTGGTGACATACCCAACCGTGACTCTGGCATCGAGCATAGCCGTGGTGGCTTCGGTATCTCTTTGAAAATAGAGATTGAGGTGGTCACGCATGACTCGACCGTCGCGAGGATACGCGCCGGCGGAAACTGGTAAACATGCGACCAGGAGGACAAATGCCGTTGTCAATTTCATGATTTCCCCAGTGGCTGATATTAGCCTATTTTACTAAACGACAACTTAACCATTTATCAACGATCACACATGAAATTTGCTAAAAATATTTACAACAGCCAGACAACTTGATCCAATGACCTAAAATGGAAGAAATGATCTCCACCTCGCATCCTGATTGATCCGATTAAAAAATTTACAATATTCAATCGGTTTATTGATTTATCACTGGAGCCAAGCTGAACCGATGATTACTCTATGCAACGTTAGGCACAATTAGGGGAAACAGATGAGCTGCGATAACGCTTCAGTGGTCATCGAAATATAAACTCGTAAAATCAGTTCAACACCTATCCAACTCATGTGGATTCAGCCAAAGTCATTACAGCAGAGGACGCTTCTCTATACGATCCTGCCCACCTTTATCCTGCTCATTGCCTTATCGCTCATTGAATTCCTGTATGTCAGAAATGTTCTAATTAATCAATGGGGAGAAACCATTGTTTCGAGGCTGGCCAGATCAGCAGACCAGATAGAATACAAATTGGAGGAACCGAAGAAACTACTGAGCCTTTTGCAAAATGACAATGGAAATCAATCGCCCAATCGCCAGCTGATCAACAAGATAGCGGATCAAATCAGGAAGTTTGAGATTGTCGAAGATGTCATCATTGAGTGGCCCGATCGATATGCTTCCAGTGGGGTGTCGAATACCCCTTATGAAGTGTTACCCGACCATGGAAGCAGAATATTTCAATTCGGCCAGTTTGACATTAGCACGCCCAAGTACGACGAGCGAGTCAAATACAGGACTATCTCGCTGATTTCAAAATTCAAAGGAATGGACGACGAAACGGTTGGCACTATTGAAGTGATCGTCTCATTTGATGATGTTCTGGAGCCTGTGGTGAATGCTTCCTGGTGGAAGACTAACAAAGCATACCTGCTGGATGGTTCTTATAACGTACTGATAACCACAGGAGACAACACTGACCTTGAAGATAACTACCCGATGCGCGGCTACGGCACCGTCAATGAGTTCGAACAGGTCACTCTTGAGGCCATTCAGAGCAATCATTCGGGTACCGTGCTCGGGCCCGGTATTCCACCGAAAGAGGCAAGCGGCTTTTATCGTTTGGCCCAGGTTCCGTGGACCCTGGTTGTCACCGCGCCTGGCAGTAAAGTCCTTGGATCGATCATCACTATGCTTCGTTACTACTTAATATTACTGATAATTTGCATAACCCTGATACTGGTGTTTATGCGGATTGCGATGAATCGTGTCACCGAGGGCATCAAGAAGGTTTCCCATGCGTCAAACGATCTAGCCAGCGGAATTTTTGGTCCTCCTCTTGAAGTAACCACACGCGATGAGATTGGTGAGCTGACCGATAATTTCAACAAGATGGCCCGCCAGCTCAGACATCGCCTGGAGCTCAAAGAAAACATAGATCTTGCGCGGGAAGTTCAGCAGAGCCTGCTCCCCCAGAAAGGTCTCAATATTAACGGTCTTGATATAAGCGGCGCAACCATGTACAGCGATGAGACCGGGGGGGACTATTTCGATATCCTGGAATCGGATAAAAACAAGGACAAGATCGGTGTCGTGGTGGGCGATGTCGTCGGGCACGGCGTTGGTGCCGCCCTTTTGATGACTACTGTTCGCGCCCTGGTGCGAAGTAGTTTTAGGCAGCCGGGACCTCTTGAGGACAGAATGAACGACGTCAACAGACTGTTGTTTCAGGACACCTCGGCCGCGAGTAATTTTGTCACTCTGTTTTATCTCGAACTGGAACAGGCGGCAAAATCATTGCGCTGGGTCCGGGCTGGCCACGATCCGGCTCTGGTCATCAACTGCCGAACACGCGAAATCACTGAACTGATGGGAGAGGGTGTTGCCCTGGGCGCGGACCTTGACTGGAAATTTTCGTGCAATGAACTCCCGCTCTCTGAGGATCCGCAGGTTATCTTAATCTGCAGTGACGGCGTTTTTGAGGCAACCAACGAATCAGGGGAATCGTTCGGGAAGCAGAGAGTTTACCAACTTTTAGAAAGTATCACCGAGTTGGAGTCGGAAAAGGCGGTTAATCGAATTATCGGCAAAATCCAATCCTTCATAAAAGCAGAAAGTTTGGACGATGATATTACCGT
>JABDQA010000005.1 GCA_013042475.1 Desulfofustis sp. | reverse complement strand
TTACGGACCCGTGGGCTGTCCTGAATGCAACGGACTTGGCTACCGCGGCAGGGTCGGTTTTTTCGAGCTGATGGAAGTAACCGATGAAGTGGCCAAGGCAATAAGTGCAGAGGTGCCAGAAGATCAGTTGCGCAAAATAGCCGTCCAGGAAGGCATGACTCCTCTCCGGGAAGCGGCTCTCGAGAAAGTTCGAGAGGGAGTTACCAGCATCCAGGAAGCGATGCGTCGGACGGTGGCCCACGAAGAGAGTCTGCCCGCTTACTTGATCAACCCGGATGAAGAGGTGTATGAAGACGGCGATATGATCATCAGGGAAGGCAACTCCGATACTGATTTCTTCAAACTCATCAGGGGATCTCTCACCGTGGTCAAGGGCGGTAAAAAAATCGCCGAACTGACCGAACCCGGTGAGTATTTTGGTGAGATGGCAGCAATTTTAGGTGAGCCTCGATCGGCATCGATATTATCCAAAGGGCGGACCACAGTTAAGCGCTATCCCGGTGATAAATTGGAAGAGATCATTTACAAATACCCGGACATTGCAGCTAAGCTCTTTACCACCATGACATCCAGGCTGCAGAAATCAAACCAGATCACCGTCAAGCTTGCCGGTGGTGGAGCCAGAAAGCCGGGACCGCCGCCACGGTAAAGTGTCCGCACTAAACGCGGCCCTTTTTCATCAGTACAAATATGCAGGCCTTGCAGGTAACGCTGTTCAGCGACGGCCGACCCGGCCATGAAAAACAGTCCCTGGGCATAATCAAGGCACTGCAGGCCTATGTCAATGTTGATGTAGACAAAGTTGAGGTGCCGGACAGTACTCTCTTTGACGACCTTGTATCCCACCTTTCTTTATTTTTTAAGGTCGGAAAAACCAGCCATTCAGATACATTCCAAAAGACCGACCTGTTCATTGGTAGCGGCCGCCGAACGCATGTACCGATGCTTTCTGCTCGCGCCACAGAGTCAGCAAAAATAGTTACCTGTATGACCCCGGCTTCATACCTAAGAGCCAAATTCGACCTGTGCTGCGTACCGTATCATGATCTAGTAAAGCCAGCAGATAACATTTTTTTCACCGTCGGCCCGCCCAATATATCGAAGAAATCCTCAGTGCATGACCCGAAAAGAAGTCTGATTCTCGTCGGTGGACAGGATGAAAGCTCCCACAGCTGGAACGAGATGAAATTGATATCGGACATGGAAGTATTGATCAGCACGACAGAACAGATTTCCTGGCTCATATCGAGTTCGCCGCGAACCCCTGAGTCAACCGAAACATTGATATCACAAAAACTGGATAGATTACCGCGGGTCAGTTTCGTACCTTTTTCAGAAACAGACCCGGGATGGGTGGAACACAAGTATGGTACCCACGAATCGGTTTGGATTACCGCCGATTCTGTTTCAATGGTATATGAGGCGTTGTCGGCAGGCTGCAAAGTGGGTATTCTGCCGGTGGTCTGGCGCAGAAAAAACAATAAATTTCGACGCAGCCTCGATTATCTGCTCGATGAAAAACTGATTGTTACCCTTCCGCAATACCTGGAGGGAGCGTCTGAGTGGCACAACCATGAGCCCCTCAACGAAGCAGATCGATGCGCAAGGGAAATATTACGAAGATGGTGGCCGAAAAACATACAGTAGTTCAGATCGTACCGGAAATGGATGAGGGTGGGGTTGAAGGTGAAACTTTTGATTTTGCCGTATATCTGACCCGCCAGGGGCACAGATCCATTGTTATCTCTGGTGGTGGCCGGCTTGTCGCTCAGTTGCAGGAGAAAGGGGTAGAGCATGTTTTATGGAAAAATGTAGGTACCAAAAACATTCACTGCCTTCAATACATACCCAAACTGAAGCAGTTCATTTCCACTGAAGGCGTAGACATTCTGCACCTGCGCTCGCGACTACCTGCTTGGATAGGCTACCTTGCCTGGAAATCCATGGATGAAGATGCACGCCCGGCGTTGATTACCAGCTTTCATGGATTTTATTCGGTGAATTCCTATTCGACAATTATGACCAAAGGAGAGCGGGTTATCGCTGTTTCGGGAGTAATAAAGGATCATATTGTGGAAAATTATCACATTGACCGCTCTCGGATCAGGCTCATTCATGGCGGTTATGATGGCACGGTATTCGGTCCGCAGCAGGTCGATATTGAACGAATTGAGAAATTACGGCAGGCTTGGGACGTCAGCGAATCCACACGTCCAATTATTATGCTGCCAGGGCGTTTGACGTTCTGGAAAGGTCAGGATGTGTTTATAGATGCACTAATTTCGATTAAGAAATTGGATTTCCTCGCCTTATGCGTGGGAGCAGCCGAAGAGAACTCATCTTTTGTGCGCAAACTGCAGGAGAAAATCGAAGCTCACGGACTCGAGGAGAAAATTAAATTGGTCGGCCACTGCGAAGACATGCCGGCAGCACTCTCTCTTGCAGACCTGGTGGTTTCGGCTTCTTCCACCCAGCCTGAGGCTTTTGGCAAGGTAGCCATTGAAGCGATGGCTATGGCCAAGCCCATTATTGCAACCAAGCATGGCGGCAGTTTAGAGACGGTGATCGACGGTGAGACAGGCTGGCTTGTGGAGCCGGGCGATTCGGATGCGCTGGCCAGGACCATGAGCAGGGTATTAAGCGAGCCAAAACAATTACCGGTGATCGGCAAAAATGGTAAGAGCTGGGTGGAGCGAAATTTCACAGCCACCAGAATGTGTGAGAAGACGCTGCAGCTCTACGAGGATTTACTCGAAGAAAAGAAACGTAAAAATGCCGGCGAAATTCTCACGGTTGTGCAGATGCTACCGGAGTTGGAGAGCGGTGGTGTCGAACGGGGTACTCTGGAAATCGGCAAGTATTTAGCTGATAACAATCACCGCTCGATTGTCATTTCTGCCGGGGGCCGTATGGTCACGCAGTTGGAAGAAGAGGGAAGCTATCATATAGGATGGAAAGTCGGGGCCAAGAGCCCGCTTACCATAAAATACCTGTTACCGCTGCGCCGATTGTTAAAAAAAGAAAAAGTGGATGTATTGCACTTGCGCTCACGCATGCCTGCTTGGGTGGGGTACCTGGTCTGGAAGTCTCTACCGAAAAAGGACCGACCGGTACTGGTCACAACCTTCCATGGCTTTTATTCGGTTAACAGTTACAGCGCCATTATGACAAAAGGTATGGGTATTATCGCCATATCCAAAAGTATCGAACAGCATATCAGGCAGGCGTATGGAATCGACCAGGGCATCGAACTGATATTCAGGGGAGTTGACAAGGATAAATTCGATCCAGACGTCGTGTCTTCCGAGCGAATCGAGCGATACCGAAAGATCTGGAACATTTCCAGTGAGAAGCCGGTGATCATGCTTCCCGGGCGACTGACACGGCTCAAAGGACAGGATATTTTCATCCAGGCGCTGGCTCGCATTCAGCATTATGATTATCAGGCGCTTCTGGTAGGTGATATTGAAGACAATCCAGGGTTTGCTGCAGAGCTTTCTGAGCTGATCAGGGGGTTGCACCTGGAGAAGAAAATATCCATGGTGGGGCATTGCGATGACATGCCAGCGGCGTTGATGCTTGCCGATGTCGTTGTCTCGGCCTCTTCTAATGAGCCGGAAGCCTTCGGCCGGACCTCAATCGAAGCAATGGCCATGGGCAAACCGGTGATTGCCACGGCGCATGGTGGAAGCCTTGAGACAGTTAAGCCGAAGAAAACGGGATGGCTGGTGGAGCCTGGAGAGGCTGCCAAGTTAGCGCTGGCTCTGGAAGAAGCACTTACTTCTCCGGAGAAGATGCGACAATTTGGGGCCGCTGGAAAAGCTGCGGTTAATTCCACCTTCACCATGAAAACCATGTGCCAGCGAACGCTTGATTTTTATCATAAGCTCATCGCTTCCCAGCGGGGCTTTGATAAAGAAGCCGCTGCTTACTCAACGCGATTCAACTAAGAACCGACGTCAGATAATCTAATCGCCGGTGGCCAGCAGAGCGCCGCTCATGAAGAGATAAAAATGGCCCTGTTGTGAATCGAAGAGCAGCGAGTTCATCAGGCTGCCAGCCAGCAGAGCCAGCAACACCCCATGGAGAAGCTGGCGGTCCCGTACGCCAATTCCTTTCGCTTCCTGGAGTTGTAACGCAATCATAAGAAGAAATAGGAGCAGACCAACCAAGCCAAATTGAGTGGTAATGAAGAGATACTCGTTATGCGGATTGTCTGTTGGGGTAATCCTGCTGTTTATGATTTTTTGATTATGAGCTGTTTCGAAAGATCCAGCACCGTGTCCGAGAAGTGGTTTTTCTCCCACCAGCTGCAGACTGACCTTCCACCAGTCGAACCTCTGGCCTATTGATGTTCTCGATTTACCGGATTCATAATCTGCTATTTCATTGATCGCCTCATCGACTCGATCGGAGAAATTGGGTGAGGTCTGATAGGCGCCGAACAATAGGGCGAGAAACAGGACGATCGCGACAAACCATTTGATCAGGCTCAGTCGCTGGTAAAGATAGAGCAACGCCAAGCAGCAGAAAACAAACATGCCGGTGCGACCGGGAGCGATGTAAAAGAGGTTTATGACCGCAGCACCACTGACAACAAGCCACACATATTTCTGCCAGCTTTGGTAACTTTTGCTCGAGGCTTTGTGTATGGCCCAGAAGCCGAGAACGGCCATAAAAAAGCTGTGGGTGATGTGATAGACGATGGAGTACCCGTATCGCCCTGTATCAAAGAGCTCGAAATAACCCAGATAGGAGATTGTCATCAGAACGATACAGCCTGCGAGAAAGCTGAGTTGAGCTCGCTGGCGCTGGACACTCCCCATACTCAGTAGCGAAAAGACAACTGGCATGAGGAGGAGTTCACGATACTTTCTAAGTGTTGCAAACCCTTCAGCGGGATCAACTGGAGAATAAGTGAGTGCTCCCGCCATAAGGCAGAAAAGCAGCAGTGCAATCAGGCTTGAAGGATTGGCCCTGAACTGTCGAGGAAGATCCAGGAGACCCCCGGATATGATCCAGGCTGCCACAGCGAGAATGGAAAACAGCCCAAGCAGAGAAGTGGAGAGTGGGGTGAAAAAACAGGCCAGACATAGTGATGCGGTACCGCCCCTCTGCAATCTTTTGATTGTATGTTCGGTGGTTACCGGGCTCAATTATCGCGCGTGGTTGCGGTCTACTGCTGTACCGGGTTGATCGGCAGAGCTCAATTATACTGCATGGTGTAGAGCTGTTCGTAATCGCCGTGCAGAGCGAGGAGCTCGCCGTGGGTGCCGTCCTCAACGATTCTGCCGTCCTTAACAACGATTATTCGATCAGCATTTTTTATAGTCGACAGACGGTGGGCAATAACTAGAGTCGTCCTGTTCTTCATCAGGTTCTCCAGGGCACTCTGAACCTCGCGCTCCGATTCAGTGTCCAGCGCTGATGTAGCTTCATCGAGAATCAGGATGGGAGCATTTTTCAGCAGTGCTCTGGCAATCGAGATCCGCTGTCTTTCACCACCGGAAAGCCTCGCCCCTCCTTCTCCAATAATGGTTTCGAAACCATGCGGCAGATCCTTGATAAAATTGAGCGCATGGGCGGCCTCGGCAGCGTTTATCAGACCTGATTCTGAACAATCGAAGCTGCCGTAAGCGATGTTGTTGCGAACCGTATCGTTAAAAAGAATGGTTTGCTGGGTTACCATGGCAATCTGATCGCGAAGGGAGCGCATGGTAACCTGACGTATATCGGTACCGTCAATCTCAATGCATCCTCCGGTAACATCGAGAAACCTGGGAACCAGATTAGTCAGGGTGGTTTTTCCTCCACCGCTATGGCCGACAATTGCAAGCGTCTGACCGGATGGCACCCGAAGATCTATGCTGGTCAATGCTTCGGTGCCGTCTTCGTAATGAAAGTCGACACTTTTAAATTCGATACATTTTTCAAATGGATCTAGTATTTCTGCGTCGGGCCTGTCGGAAATGGCTGGAACAATATCCATTATGGCAAACACCCTGGTTGCTGCCGCCAGGCCTTGCTGCACGGTTGAATTAACCTTACCGATACGTTTGACTGGATCGTAGGCGACTACCAGCGAGGTCATCAGCGCAAAAAATTCGCCGATGGTCATTGCCCCGCCGATCACCAGCTTGCCGCCAAACCAGATAAACAGGGCGATGGCAACACCACCGATGAATTCCATCAGAGGGTGTTGCAGGCACCGCACCTTCGCATCTTTAACCGTTACTTCAAAAAGGGTATTTAACCTATTGTTATATCGTTTATTTTCGTGGTCCTCCATATTGAACGCTTTGACGATTCGGTTGCCGGTAATGGTCTCGTATAGAATGTTGGAGACCTGCGCCGTTTCCTCCTGGGTCTTGGTGCTTAAACGGCGAAAAACTTTACTGAATTTGATGATTGGAAAGGCGGCTACGGGCAGAACCAGGAAACTGAACAGAGCCAGTTGCCAGTTCAGGTAGAAGACCACCCCCATGAGAACAACGACGGAAAAGAAATCCCTGAGGAGCCCGACCAATGCACTTGATACTGCCTGTTGCATGAGCGTCACATCCGATATTATTCGAGATATGAGGGTGCCGGTGGGGTGGTTATAAAAGAATGACAAGGGCTGAACATGAATGTGTTCGAAAATTTTTGCTCGATAGTCCTTGATCACTGAAAAACCCACTTTTTCCAGGATAAAGTGATACGTGTAATAAAAAATGCCTTTGATAGCGAACACAAAGACAAGGACAAGGGTCAGGGAATAGAGGTAGAACTCGTTTTTGGCGATGAAAATTTTATCGAGAAAATCCTTGACCATGAACGTTTGAGCGCCGGTGCAGAGCGCCACGCCTGCCATGGCGAACATTGAGATGATCAGTCTGGACCGATAGGGGCTCAAAGTCCGATAGATCCTTGAGAGAATTTCTTTGTTGGTCATGTTTAGAAATTGATGTCAGAGCCCTAGAATCAGTTGACTAAAGGGACCCCTGAAAAATTGTTTTATGATCTAATCTCTGTGTTACGAGTGACTTTTTTCATCAGAATGTCAACTATGCCTGGGAAACGATTTCACCTGCCCTCATCTTGAACGATCCCTTTACTACTTTTGAGCACATTAACATCATACGAGTTGCTCCCTCCAAGCAGGTATTAGCAACTCAGGGTGAGTCTCCATTTCTATTAATAGTGTATGCCTCGAGACTACACAAAGATAAAGTTGCGCAGCTCAAGATTAGCGTGAATGATAGATCAGCAAGTCTGACACTCATGACACTGATTTCCTGACTACGCTGATCTTCGA
>JABDQA010000236.1 GCA_013042475.1 Desulfofustis sp. | reverse complement strand
CCGAGTGCCGGTTTTTTCGTGGTCGGCTTGATGATGGGCTTCTTCAACTGGATCGAAACCTATTATGCAGAGCGCAAAAAGAGGTAGAATATGAGACGGCTAGCTAAAATAAGTGTCGGGGTTCTGTTTAGCCTGCTGGTTGGTCTAAGCGGCCTTGCTACGGCCGCAGGTCTGGTGTCGGACACCGAATTCGGGGATGAAAACGAGATCGTGGTGCAGTTCAGTATACCGGTTGACCGCGAGGTTGCCGGCGATCCCGCGAATTATACCGTGTACGAGGAATCGGATCCCGATATTCGGCTGCCGATAACGGCGGTGCGCATATCCAGCGATGGAACTGAGGCTGTGCTGAGCTTTGCCGATCCGCTCAACACGACAGCCAAACATATTGTCACGGCGACAGGCATCGGCGGTATAGAGAAGAGCACCTTTGCGGTCAGCAAGCCCTATCTCGGTTATTTGTTGACAATTCTTCTTTCGGCGCTGATCATCAATAACTTCGTTTTTACCAAGTATTTGGGCCTCTGCGTCTTCTTCGGTACCGCCAAGCGCAAAGAGACTGCCAAGGGCATGGGGGTGGTCTTCACCATCGTCATCGTCGTGGCCGTATCGATGAGCTGGGTTCTCTACCAATATGTACTCAAGCCGTTCAGTCTGGACTACCTGCAGATCGTCATTTTCATCGGCCTCACCTCGTTGACGGTCCAGGCCGTTGACACGGTATTGCGTAAGGTGAACCCGATGCTGTTTAAGTCGTTCGGCGTCTACCTTGTCCTGGTCATCGCCAACTGCGTAATCATCGCCGTGCCGCTGCTGATGGCCAGTAATAATTACAACTATTTTGAAACCTTCATGCTGAGTCTGGGGGCCGGCGGAGGGTTCCTGCTGGCCCTCTACCTGATGAGTTCGGTGAGCGAGAGAGTGGAACTGGCCAAGGTGCCGCCGTCCTTCAAAGGACTGCCGATCGCCTTTATCGTCGCCGGGCAGTTTGCCATGGCCTTCTTGGGCTTTTCCGGACTGCAGCTGTTTTGAGCAGTGCGTTTGAATTTTCGTCTGAACAGGAGTAGCGAACATCATGGATCCTGAATTGATTAAGTTGGCTGTTGGCGGCCTTGTACTTCTCGGCTGCATTGGGCTGTTCTTCGGCATCGGTCTGGCTCTGGCAGCCCACAAATTCGCCGTGGAATCAAACCCGGTGATCGAGGAGGTTCTCGAATCGCTGCCGTTGGCCAACTGCGGCGGCTGTGGTTATCCCGGGTGTGAGGGCTATGCCATTGAGGTGGTGACTGATCCTGATGTCCCCCCAAACCTTTGCTTTCCCGGCAAAGAAGCGGTGGCCGAGAAAGTGGCTTCGCTGACCGGCAAGAAAATGACGGCGGTCGAGGACACCATGGCGGTGGTGCGCTGCTCAAGGATCGAAGGCCGAGTGAGCCACAAGCACCGTTATATCGGCTTTGCTTCCTGCACTGCGGCAAACCTCGGTTACGGGGGGCCTTCGGCCTGTCAGTATGCCTGCATCGGCCTTGGCGAGTGCGCCGAGGCGTGCCCGTTTGATGCCATCGAGATGGTGGAGAATTTCCCGGTCGTCAATCCCGACAAGTGCGTAAGCTGTGGGGTCTGTGTCAAGACCTGCCCCAAGGATATCATCGAGATCCAGACCATGAAGGCCCGGATATGGGTGCCCTGCTCGACCAAGGATTTGGGCAAGGCGGTTATGGGGGTCTGCGAGGTGGGCTGCATCGGCTGCAAGATGTGCGTCAAGGCGTGTCCTGCCGATGCGGTGACTTATGAGAACAATCTGGTCAAAATTGATCACCAGGCGTGTATCGCCTACGGCCCCTCCTGCGAAGAGGTCTGCGTAACCAAGTGCCCTCGTGATATCTTCCTCCCCTACGAAGGGCGTCAGGCCATTGCCAGAGAGGCGGAAAGCGGGTTGAAGATGGCCGGCTAATTCCCTGATGCCTCCATGAACTCATTTTTGGGTGCCGGTGCAGCCAATAAGGGCAACCTCCGGCACCGAAACTTCTGCAGCTCTCAAACTTTTCCGGCCTGGCCCTCCTGATTTCCCCCATTGCTGCTGCTGTTGGAGCACGGCAAGATTTTCGGTCTAATCGAGAGCAACTGAGCACGATTTCTCTATAAACGATCGGGACATGACGATTCATAAATCATCTTCATGGTTGGGTTGACAGGTTTTTTAAGATAATGATAGATAGAGATGCATCGTTTTTTCATTTGCTCACGAACAACCTGATATATTTGAGGGCCCCCACAACAATCAGCGGAGGAAGGCATGGCCGAACATCTCATCATCGAAAAGCATGAACATTTCGTCGGTTCGATCACCATGAACCGGCCGGAAAGCCTCAACACCTTCAACACGCCGATGGCCGGTGAGCTGGCCCTGGCCTTACGCGACATGGACAACGACTCGGAGATCCGGGTGATCATCCTCAAGGGAGCCGGCAAGGCTTTCTGTGCCGGCATTGACGTTAACGAACTGGCCGGCAAATCCACCCTCGAGTACCGGGACTGGATTGAGCACATGGAACAACCTCTGATTTCCATCGCCCGAATGAAAAAACCGGTTATCGCCCAGGTACAGGGTGTTGCGGCTGCCAATGGCATGGGGCTGCTGGCTGCGGCCGATCTGGTCATTGCCGCTGCCAATACAAAAATGGGATTGACCGCCATCAATGTCGGACTCAACTGCATCGGTCCCATCATCCCGGTGGCCCGTTGTGTGGGCCGGAAAAAAGCACTGGAGCTGCTGCTCTATGGTGATCTGATCAAGGCGGACGAGGCCCAGAGATTGGGGCTTGTCAACAAGATCACAGACAAGGAAGAGCTCGAGAAAGAGGCGCTGGAATGGGCAATGGACCTGGCCAGGAAAAGTCCCATTGCCGTGCAGATCGCCAAGAAAAGCTTCTATGCCAGCGAGGACATGGGATATTTCCAGCAGTTCGATTTGATGAACGAGGCGTTTGCCAGGCTATGCTCCAGTGACGACGCCAAAGAGGGAGTAGCCGCTTTTTTTGAAAAACGAAAACCGGTCTGGCAGGAGCGCTGAAGTAAATGGAGTTTAGAACATCTGTAATTATCGGGTTACTGCTGGTTGGCCTGACTATGGGTACTGGGCTCCCAGTTAGGGGAGCCACGTGCACGGGGGCCACCTATAAAAGTTCTGCGTTCGATCAGGAAGTTACGGAATTCTCTCCTTTTGACACCATCTACCTGATTCTCGACTGCACCGGACTCTCTTCGGGCGAGCACACCATGCACGCCAATTGGCTGCACAACCAGCGTGGTATGATTCGTTCCGACAGTCACACCTTCACCACGGAAGACGGTAATAAAAAAGGGCTCTATTTCTGGTTTAAATTGAGCAAGAAAGGACCGGTTGCCTCAATGCTGAGCAACCAGGACTTTCATGAGCAGAACTTTGGCGATTGGACGGCTGAAATCTACCTTGATGATGCCAGGGTGGTCGAACGCGGTTTCAACATCTCTGACTGATTACAGTAAGAAAGCTGTCAACAGAAAAAGGCTGCGGAGACGAGTTGTACGTCTCTACAGCCTTAATTCTGAACTATATCTTGATTGCTTAATAAGGAGGAGGATTATCCAGCCTACACGACTGGAATATCTCCCTCACCAGGGCAACCTCAACATTACATTCTAAAACAGGTTCATCCAATTCGTCTAGCTCACCAGTAGGGATGCAGACAGGGGCTTCATCAAACCACAGCTGGACATAGCGCGGTTTGCTCGACTCATAGTAAGCGCAGTTCCAGATGCAGGTCTGTCGTGTGGTGATGACATTGCTATCGGCGTTGTTACAGGTAACATTGCCGCTATCATCCACGGTAAAACTGACCGTCCCCCACCTGCCCGGGCCCCCGGATGAACCGCCGTCATCCCCATTTCTACAACCACCTAGCACAACTATCATGGCAAAACAGCATAGCACAGAAAGAACCGTTTTCATGGAATGCCTCACAATCTTCTTGATTCTTAGCCTTGTCCCGTCTCCCCAGGCGATGAGTCTGAAAAACCCTGTTGTCCAGCAATGTTAAAAGACTAGCACGTTAATAACGCATAAATCAAGTAAATTCCAATACTCAGGTAGCCATTAACCGAAAAATTATTTGGGAAAGTATAAAAAATTGTAACAAAAACATACAGAATTATACCAACATATAACTATAATTACATGTATTTATGTGAACACCCCAAGGTGAGCAACAAATGTGGTAAAAAAAATTTAACTTTTGCTTTTCTTATCAGTTGACCGCCTGTCTTCTTTTTCGCACATATAAAACTTTCTGCACTCTGCAGACCAGCTTCTCCTGATGATCTACCACCTCGATTTGGAACTCAGGTTCATATCTGCGTTTCTCTGCAACCTTTTCCCTGATGTGCTGAACTATTTCGTCATCGATGCGGATAGTCGCTGAAACCTTTCCTGTACCGGGCCGCACAAACTCAATCGCAGCCGATTTGTCCCAGACGATATAGCCGGGACCGAGCAGTTTCATGAGCATCAGCATCAGGTGTGGATCGACCATTGAATAGAGACTGCCGCCGAAATGAGTGGAGAGCGCATTCCTGTTGTACCAGCGCAGTTTCATCGACACCCGTATTTCGGTAAAATCCTCAGAGATACAATTGACTTTCACCCCTGCCCCAAGATAGGGGCCATAGAAATTGAGCAGTCGTCTGAGACCGCGGGCAGAATGATTCATGTCTGATCCTGGCCGCTCTGATCAGAGTCTGCGGGCTGCTCCTTGAGGATGAAAATAAGGATGATAAAAATCAGATAGTCGACAATTGAAGCAAAAAAGTAGACCAGAAAATCAAGTACTATAAAGATGGTTCCCAGGTCGGCATTGAAGGTGGCTCGCTGGTACTGAAGCACAAGCATGCCAGTTTCGAGCAACAACACGGCGAGAATGATCGGGGTCGCGGAAGAGAGGTTTCTACTTAGAAAAAAGATCCCACCACTGATGGCCCCACGCCCAGTACCGCTGATATAGTAAGTGGGTATGACGAAGAGATAGAGAAGGCTGAACAGCACCAATGTCATTTCCAGTATGCCTCCTCCGCCAAAAGCGGGAATGGAGCCCACCATAAGCGAGATCACCATGCTGGCCAGAAAGATCGGCGGCAGATACATGCGGATGATGAGCCACAGATAGCCGGGGACATATGTTCGGGCGATGCGGGGGATAGAACTGTAGTTATCTTCAATGAGCTCGAAATAAATGCCGTAAATTATCGGGGTCGAAAGGATGGAGAGCAGGGTGACGACCACGTTCAGGGGCCAGAAGGAGAGGCTGTCCTTGAGCATCAGGGTTAACGCGCTCAGCAGACCGATAAGACCTATCCACCAGAGTACGATGGTATTCATTCTGACAATCTGCAGCCCGTAGTTGAGATATTGTTTGAGATTCCAGGTATTCATCTGATAGGTGAATAATGCGAGATCAGTAGTCTCGGTTGAAGTCGACATCATACTGAAGGGGGGACCCGGCTAGATATCGAGCGTAGTTGGCGGCACATATATCAGCTATCTGATCGGGAAATGAATAGGCCGAATTATGCGGAGTGATCATAACATTCTCCATGGCATAGAGTGGGCTGTCTTCTGGCAGCGGCTCCTGTTCAAATACATCGAGCACTGCACCGTTTATCTGACCGGTTTCCAGAGCTCTGATCAGATCGGGCTGGTTAATGGAGCTACCCCTGCCGACATTAATCAGTACAGCTCCAGGGGGCAATAGCGCTAACTCCTTTGCAGAGATGAATTGTTTACTCTCTGACGTATCAGTCAGGACGAGCACGAGATAGTCAAGCTGCGGCAGAAAGGCTTCCATTTCGTTTGTCATACAATGATGATCAACAAAATCGATCCGACCGGCGCTGCGCTTCATTCCCAGGACCCGCATATCAAAATGATGGGCAGTTCAGTCTCATAAGTCGGCGCCTCTCCATCTAAGATCAAAAGCTTATTCATCGTTAGAGGGACAGGCTCTGTCAGGTGGTGTATGGGGTCGAGGTGGTATCGCCGCCGCGGCCCGTCCAGTCGGTGTGAAAATGGACCCCCCTGGGATGATCGATGCGCTCGTAATTGTGGGCCCCAAAATAATCACGTTGGGCCTGCAACAGGTTAGCCGGCAAGCGGCCGCAACGCAGCCCGTCATAGTAGGCCAGAGCGGAGCTCAGGCAGGGGATGGAGATGCCGGCCGAAACGGCCTGGGCAACTATGGTACGAAGATCTTTCTGAACATCGGTGATGGTTTGGGTGAAATAATCGTCAAACAGCAGGTTTTCAAGTGCAGGGGAACGGTCATAGGCGGCGGCTATCTTGTCGAGAAAGACGGAGCGTATTATACAGCCGCCCCGCCAGATTCTGGCAATAAGGGCCGGATCTAGATCCCAGCCAAAATCTCTAGAGGCTTCGGACATCAAAGTGAAGCCCTGGGTGTAGGAAATAATCTTGGCACCGTAAAGGGCGCGCTCGAGTGATTCGATTACCGGTTGAGGTTCGCCCGGAATTTTAGGGCTTGGGCCGGTGAGCTTTTGCGAGGCACGCAGGCGGAGATCCTTGAAGGCTGATAGGCATCGGGCAAACACGGATTCGCCTATCAGAGAGAGGTCAATGCCCTGATCCAGGGCAGCATTGACGGTCCACTTCCCCGTTCCTTTCTGGCCGGCGGTATCGAGGATTTTTTCAACCAGCGCAGAGCCATCCTCATCTTTGTAGGAGAAAATGTCGGCGGTGATCTCAATCAGGTAGCTGTCCAGATTCCCTTTGTTCCAGGTTGCAAAGATGCTGCCGATCCGGTCGCTGTCTAAGCCGAGCAGCTCTTTCATGATCTGGTAAGATTCACAGATCAACTGCATATCGCCATACTCGATACCGTTGTGTACCATCTTGACGAAATGGCCGGCACCTTCCGGTCCCATCCAGCCGCAGCAGGGCTCGCCCTTGCCTGCCTTGGCAGCGATGGCCATGAATACCGGTTCGACGTGGGGCCAGGCAGCAATGCTGCCGCCAGGCATGATCGAGGGCCCTTTGAGGGCACCTTCCTCTCCACCGGAAACTCCGGAGCCGATGTAAAGCAGTTCTTTTGGTTCGACCTCATTGACGCGTCGTATCGTGTCTTCGTAGTATGAGTTGCCGCCGTCTATAATAATATCGCCAGGTTCCAGCAGTGGGATCAGTTGGGTGATAAAGTCATCAACCACCGTTCCTGCTTTGAGCATCATCATAATACGGCGCGGGCGCTCCAGGGCGCCAACAAATTCCTCAAGGCTGAAGCACCCTTGAATGGGATACCCCTGAGCTCTGCCCGCGATGAAGGCTTCGGTTTTACTCGAGGTTCGATTGAAGACGGCAACTTCGAACCCCTTGGAGGCCATATTCATGACCAGGTTTTCCCCCATTACCGCAAGACCGGCGACACCTATCTGTGATTTTTTCATGATCTTATACCAAGCATAGTGATTACCTCGCTGCAAATCATCTCCGGTGTTTTATCGATGGATACAATCAGGCCGTCGTCAGGCTCCTCCATCGTCTGCAGCTGGCTTTTGAGCAGAGATTCGTTCATATATTCATGGGTCCTGTGTGCTATTCTTTCTTTCAACAACTCTGCAGATCCTTTCAGGTAGACCGAAACGACCTGCTTCTGGTCAATACCTAACATTTCCCGGTAGGATTTCTTCAGCGCGGAGCAGGCCATCACTAGATTGCTTTCGGTCTGAATCTGCTTGTCAATGTGGCGACGTAAGCTGGTGAGCCAACCGATTCGATCGCTGTCCTGGAGCGGAATACCCTGGCGCATCTTGTCGACGTTTTGCGGAGGATGAAAATCGTCACCGTCGGCAAATGGCCAGCCGACTCTCTGGGCAAGCAGTTCACCCACGGTTGTCTTGCCGCACCCCATCGGGCCAATGAGGATAATAATCATGATTCCTGTCCCGGGTCGATACCAAAATAGTTTACCGCATTGCGGTAGCAGATATCTTGAATGGTGGCGCCCACCAAATCGAAATCAGCCGGCAGCTCTCCGTTTTCAAGGTCACGGCCGAACAAATTGCAGAGGATGCGGCGAAAGTATTCGTGGCGAGGATAGCTCAGGAACGAGCGCGAGTCCGTGAGCATGCCGACAAAGCGCGACAACAAGCCCGTGTTGGACAGCGTATTGATCTGTCGTTCCATACCGTCTTTCTGATCATTGAACCACCAGCCGGAACCGAACTGCATTTTTCCAGGGATCCCGCCCCCCTGAAAGTTGCCTATCATCGCGGCGATCATTTCATTGTCGCGCGGGTTGATATTGTAAATAATTGTTTTTGCTAATTTGTCTTTTCCTTCGAGGGAGTCGAAAAAGCGGGCCAAGGAGGAAGCCATGTTGAAATCGCCGATCGAGTCATAGCCCGTATCTGGACCTAACTGGTTGAAGGCCCTCGAGTTAACGTTTCTGATGGCGCCAAAATGATACTGCTGAGTCCAGCCTTTTTCGCAATCCATCACCGCCAGTTCATGGAGCATAGCTGATTTGAACTTAATGATTTCAGCGGTATTAAGAGATTTAAAAAGGCGCGCCTTGAGAAAAATATCTGTGACTTCAGTCTCGGTAAACGGCTCACTGTAGGGCTCTTCGAGGCCGTGGTCCGAAAGCCTGCAGCCCATCTCATGGAAAAACTGGTGGCGGTCGGCAAGGGCCTCGAGTAGTTGTGTGTAGTTGGCGATGTCAATTCCGGTGGTCATTCCCAGACCATCGAGCCACTGATTGAAGCTGTGCAGGTCCTCCACAGCCATGGCCCTGTCTGGGCGATATGCGGGCAAAACTTTGATTGTGAAAGTCGGGTCGTCAGCTATCTGTTGGTGAAACTGCAGGGTGTCCAGGGGATCGTCGGTGGTACAGACGACCCGAACCTTCATACGGTTGAGTATCCCCTGGGTTGAGAATTCGTCCTGCTGGAGGAGCTCTGTACAGCGATCGTAGATTTGATCTCCACTGTTGCTGTCGAGCAGCACGTCGGTGATCCCAAAGGGGGTTTTCAGTTCGAGATGGGTCCAGTGGTAGAGGGGATTTCTCAAAGTGTGCGGGACGGTAGCTGCCCAAGCCAGAAACTTTTCGCGGTCTGAGGCTTCGCCGGTTATAAAGTATTCGTTGACGCCGTTGGCCCTCATCGCCCGCCACTTGTAGTGGTCGCCATTGAGCCAGATGGCGGTCAGATTGTCAAACTTTCTATTCTCGGCAATTTCCTGCACTGGCAAGTGGCAATGATAATCGAAAATGGGCATGGGCGCGGCAAATTCGTGATAAAGAGTCTTCGCGCTTGGGCTTTCAAGCAGGAAATCTTCTGACAAAAAGGGTTTCATGACGCCTCCGTTACAGGCTTTGCTTTACTCGATGCAGGATCTCACCGGCTTTTTCGACGAACAGGATGCCCTCGGACTCACGGTTTTTAAAATCCTCCTGGTCGATGCTGTCGGGGTCCATATAACCAAGGTTTATCTTCGCGCAGGTTTCCGGGGGAATCTGAGAGGCAAGGATGACCTCGATCCGCGGACGTTCTTCGCCGTTGTCCATTACCCCGGTGCCCCGGACGTGGGTGGAGTGGGCCAGAACCCCCCGGGGTATATCGGGGAATTTGCCCGGCTGTTCGAGGAAATAGTCGACGATATGGTAGCCGATTGTTTCGATATCTTCCCCCCAGGTCCTTGAGACTTCGGTGATATGAGGGGCGTAAATTATCAGCCTGCCGCCGTCGGCCACCACCTGCTCGAGTTTGTACATGACCTTGCCGCCCGTCCAGATCTCGTCATACATCGGGGGACAGACGCCAAACACCGTGGGATAGGCGTGCTCCTTTTCAAGGACGTGGACCTGCTCGGAGAGATCTGCGGCAGCTGACCAGGCTTCTTTAAAATTACCCGCGAAGAGGCCGTGCAGATCAGTTGAAGACTTAACCACCATCGACAGACAGACGACGTCAGTGGATATCAGCTCCATTGCCCTGTTGATCACTTCACGTACCGGTGTGTGTTTGATGCCGATCGTTCCGGCGCAGGTCACCACAGCACCCAGCCAGTGAAAGGCATGCAGAAACTCCCCACCGGAGATTCCAGGGAACAGATATTTGGCACCGCCCGAATAGCCGACCACTTCGTGGGGAAATACCGGACCGCAGATCACTATCAGGTCATAATCAAAAATCGCCCGGTTGATGTCGACCGGTACTCGTTCCCTGAGCCTGCCTCCCGACAGTTGTTCGATCTCATTAGCCTCGATCCAGCCGATTCTGGTCAAGGTACCCTCGAGATCCCAGCGGTGATTGAGAAAGGAGGTGTTGGCGAAGTACTTCTTCTCCTGTTCGTCGATGCCGTACAGTGCCAGGATCTTCTCATCGGCCATCGGGGTGTGGGTGCCGAGGGCGATCATGAAGTCGAGCCGGGCCGTTAGGGTACCGGCAACCTCACGAAGCGCCTGCACCATATCGGGCAGCGGACAGGTTCGAGTGCTGTCCGGTGTCAATACAAGCAGCCGCCTGTCACGGATCTTTTCTTCAGGCAGGGCAGTGGCAACAATCTTTGTGATCTCTTGCAGGGTAAGTACCGAATCGGTAGTTCCGTATCCTGATATCATTGGTCTTCTCTTTTTCTACCTTCTGGATTTTCAGCAAAATCTCACCATCCGATCGTCGAAGGAGATATTCAATAGTCACAGCATTGGCGGTACTCATCGACCATCGCCATAAAATTATCATAGTTGGCGCCAACGGCAATGGTGTGGGTGGTGCCCAGGATGAACCGCCCGTGCTCCTTGGCATTGTCCATGGCCGATCTGACTTCCCTTCTTACCTCATCCATGGTGCCTCCTATGATAAGTTCCACGGGTACCCCTCCCCAGAGGACCAGATTGTTACCGATGCGTTCTTTGACCTCTCTCAGATTCATACCCGCTGACTGCTGGATCGACTGATAGCAGTCGTAACCGAGTTCGACGAAGAGGTCGAGGAATTGATTGATGTTGCCGCAGCAGTGTTTGACCACAAATTTGCCGTGCACTTCCTTGACATTGTCGACCCTGGCTTTGTTGGCCTCAAAAAACAGGTCTCGAAACATCTGAGGACTGATGAACCCACCTGAATTATAAGCAAAATCGGCACCCCAGATAATCGCATCGCTTTTCGGGTGGATCATTCTTTTGTCCAGTTTGTTTTGCTTTTTAACCAGATAGCGGGTTGCCTTCTCGATGAACTCCCTTTTGGTTATCAGGGCCACCATGCCATGTTCCATGCCGCCCTGGAGAACGATGCCGATTTCCCCTCCCGAAGGCCCAACGATGAATTTGCGGCCGGCAAAATGCTCGATGACAGTGTCAAGAATAGTCCAGGATCGCGGATCAAGCCCCGGAGGTTCGTCAGGCAGTAGTGCAGTCTCCACATCTTCTACCCCGGCAAGCAGCTCGTGGTCCATGGTGTAGAGCGTCCTTTCGGCCAACGGGTCCTTGATACACACCACGTCATGGGTAATTTCCGAGTACTTGAAAACCCTGCCTTCATGATCTTCCCAGGTGGTGGCGTCGATCTTCTTGGGGGGGGGCTCGTTGCTGGGGGCAGGAATTGCCCAAGTGGCCATGGGAAAATTGATGATATCGAAACCCAGCTTTTCATGGAGTTCGATGTGATCATTGATGTAGCTCTCAATGACCTCTTCATGACGACCTTCCCAGAATGCTATCTTCGATTTGGCTTTGGCTCTCAGATAGGTGGGGCGGCCGATGATTTTCTCGATGGCATCGAAGTCGATGGCGAATTCACCGATGGGAACACGATCGGGGATCTCACCTGCAAAAACCTTGGCCACTCGTTCATGGGAATTCATAATCTCGCTGCTCAGTCAATTCTTCAAGGTAGTATAAATTCGAATATGGTTGAACCATGGGCCCAATGGTGAGCTGGCGGCTAAGCAGAAATGTGGGTATCAACCAGGTGAAAAAGAATGTATCAATGTTATGTGAATAACTATACTATATAAGGGGAAATATCCATGATATTTTCCACTTGTTCCTCTGGGGCACCAGAGGTTTTAGTATTCGTACCCACTAAAAAACATAGATCAGGAGAGAGCAATGGGATTCATCAAGCATGAGCAGGAAGCGCGAGAAGTGATCGGGGAAAAAAGGGAACGATACCTGGGCCATACCGACAAGCTGATGATGGTGGTTATCGATTTTGATGATGGACCAACCTCAGAGCCGGATCCGCCCCATTCCCACCCGCATGAGCAGATGTCCTATGTCGTTTCCGGCGAGCTTATCGCTTTTATCGGAGACGAGCAGGAGCAGCTTGGGCCGGGTGATATATTCACCGTCCCGCCTGATGTACCGCATGGTGTCCAACTCCTGTCATCACATGTCAGGCTGGTGGACTGTTTTACTCCTTTGCGGGAGGATTTTTTGAAATAAGGTTCATTTAACTGAGACTCAACTTGTCGACATGGAGACTAAGATGGAAATCCGCCACCCGGTCCATCCGGATCATTTTCTGCTTTTCGACACCGAAGATATGCGAGACAACTTCCTGGTTACTGATCTGTTTATCCCCGATCGGCCCACACTGGTTTATTCGTTTTTCGACCGACTCATCATCGGCGGTATTTGCCCGCTGACTCCCCGGAGCCTGGACATCGATCCAGCGATTATCGGGGCATCCTTTCTACTCGAGAGAAGAGAACTAGGGCTGATCAATGTAGGAGGTGACGGCATCGTGAGGGCTGACGGCGAGGAGTTTGAGATACCACACCAAGACGGGCTCTATCTGGGCATGGGCGTCGAATCGATCGAGTTCAGCAGTGTTGATTCTGCAACACCGGCTCTCTTCTATATGCTCAGCACGCCTGCCCATAAACAATATGAATCGGAGAAAATCAGGGCAGCCGATATTGAACCGGTGGTGCTTGGAGACAAGTTCACTGCCAATTGTCGAAGCATCAACAAGTACATACATCCCGGAGGTGTGCAAAGCTGCCAGCTGGTGATGGGGGTGACGAGGCTCGAACAGGGCTCAGTCTGGAATACCATGCCGACCCATACCCATCAGCGCCGCATGGAAGCTTATTTCTATTTCGATATTGCAGACGAGCACCGCGTTTTCCATCTTATGGGCGCTCCGGAGGAGACCAGGCACCTGATTCTCAGGAATCACCAGGCGGTGATATCGCCGAGCTGGTCAATCCATTCCGGCGTCGGCACTGCTGCCTACTCGTTTATCTGGGGAATGGCAGGGGAAAACCAGGATTTCGACGATATGGACCATGTGCCCATGGAGAAGCTTAAATGAGTGAGGCCGCTGATGATTACCGACTATCTCGGAGAAACACGGCAGCGGGATTCGCTAAACCAGATTCCCGTGGGCCGTTTCTGTGATCCTGAAGAAGTGGCCCATGTGGTGAGTTTTCTGGTTTCCCCTTTGTCAGGCTTCATCACGGGTAAAATCATCGATGTCATCGGGGGCTGCACATGAACTGAGGGAACCTCTTAAAAATCCTAATTTCCTAAAATTCCTGTCGCAGATCGAAACTATCTTGAGTGATCGGAATCTGTCACCAATCCGCTTCATTTCTATTCACTAAATCAGTTAACCAGATTCGGCAGAGTAAGAGAGATCGCTGGAACGAAAGAAACCAGCATCAGAGCAATCAGAATGGCGATATAAAATGGCCAGATCGTTTTTACTGCTTCCTCTATCTTGACCTTGCCCACGGCACAGCCTACAAACAGGCAGGCTCCCACCGGCGGGGTACAGAGGCCGAGGCCCAGGTTCATGAGTAGAATCATGCCGAATTGATACGGATCGATGCCGATGGTCGTCGCAATCGGTAGAAATATGGGGGTGCAGATCAATATAAGAGCCGCCATGTCCATGATCATGCCAAGCAGTAGCAGCATGAGGTTGATCATCAGCAAGATGATAATCGGATTTTCTGATATTCCCGTAAGCATCTCAGACATTCTAATGGGTACCTGATAAAAGGTAAGCAGATAGGCGAATGCTCCGGCGCAGGCGATCAGGATCATGACCATGGCCGTGGTCCTGACCGAATTAACCACCGCCACCTTAAATTTCTCCCAGGAGAGGGCACGGTAAACGATAATAGTCACCAGAAATGCATAGATAGTCCCAAAAGCACCGGACTCCGTCACCGTAAAAACTCCGCTTAGTACACCACCGACGATGATCACCGCGGTCAGCAAACCAGGAAGAGCGAATATAAAATGTTGTATCAGGATTATTATTCCAGGAAATGTTTCCGAGGAATATCCGCGCTTGACGGCCACCAGGTAGGCGACTGCGGCAAGACATATGCACATCAGGACGCCGGGAATGAATCCGGCCAGAAAAAGTTTGGTGATTGATATACCTCCGCCAGCGGCCACGGCATAGATAATCATGTTATGGCTTGGAGGAATGATGATTCCAGCCAGCGACGAAGTCACCGTGACGTTTACGGCGTAATCATCATCGTAGCCCTTTTCCTTCATCACGGGGATCAGGATGGATCCAAGGGCTGAGATGTCGGCGATGGCAGAACCGGATATGCCTCCGAACAACATTGACGAGAAGACGTTTACTATCCCGAGTCCACCCTTTATGGACCCCACGGCCGAGGAGGCAAATCTCACCAGCCGCATGGCGATGCCGCCGTGAAACATCAGTTCCCCAGCGAAAATAAAGAAGGGGATAGCCATTAGAGCATAGATGCTGATGCCGGAAATGATTCTTTGAAAGGCGATCATTATCGGCAGTCCTTCAAAGAAGAAGGTTGTAACCGCGGCCACACCGAGAGCAAAAGCCACCGGCATGCCGATAACGACACAGAACGCAAACATCGCCAATAAAATAAGAAGGCCCATTAAGCTGACATCTCCTGTTTACTCAGGTGGTTCCCGATTGGTACCATTAAAGAAATGAATAAGATGGCCGATCGAAAAGAGGAAAATAAAGATACCGCTTAAGACGACGGGCAAAGATCGTAGCCCTTCGGTTACATTGAGAAGCGGAATTTCGGTGGCCCATTTGAAGGCGGTCAGTTTATACCCGTAAACCGTCATTATCAGGCCAAAACCGGCAAGCAATATATGGGTTGCCAGCTCGAACACCTTTTGCACAGGTTTGGGACTTATTTCTCTAAACACTGCGACCCCGAGGTGCGTTTTTTTATGAATGCCGACTGAAGCTCCAAGAAAGCCTATATAAACTATCAGCAATAGAGAAACCTGTTCGACCCAGGTCGGGGTGGCGTTGAGTACGTAGCGGCCAAACACCAGCCAACCGAAAATCACTGTCAAGACTACCAGCATCACGCCGGTGACGAGGGTGCAGATCTGGCTGATAATATCCAGTAGCCGGTCATAAAGAGATTTTTCGCTCAATGGTTGTCCTGCCGCCATGTTTTTATTTACGGATTTCTGAAAGGATTCGATGTAAAGGCGGTCACCGGGGAGTCCCCCAATGACCGCCTATCTTTGCCTTACGGAGTGTTTTGAATCGTTTCAACCAGAGTTTTGAGGTTCGGATTGTCCTTCAGGAACTTCTCATATACCGGTTTCATGGCTGCCTGGAAGCCACTCTTGTCCGGAATCTCGTTGAACTGAACGCCGCCTGCAAGAACTTTCTCTTCACTTGCTTTCTCGCGCTCCTTCCAGAGCTTGCGCTGCAGCATGGCCGATTCCACTGCCGCTTCTTTCAAGATCTTCTGATCTTCCGGGCTCAGCCCCTGCCATACTTTGGCGTTTACACACAGGGTCTCCGGAATAATCAGATGCTGAGACATCGAATAAAACTGCGCCACCTCAAAATGGCCGGTCGACTCGTAGGACGGCCAGTTATTCTCAGCGCCGTCAACAACACCTGTTTTCAACGACTGGTAGACTTCGGCAAAGGCCATCGGCGACGGATTTCCGCCAAGAGCTGAAATCATGCCCGAATAAAGGTCATTGTTCATTACTCGGACCTTCATGCCGGTGACATCCTCGGGCTTCATGATAGGTTTCTTTGAGTTGTAAAAAGAGCGGGCTCCCGCATCGTACCAGGCCAGCGGAACGATACCGAATTTCGTCATGCCCTCATTGATGATGTCACCTGCCTTGCCGTCAAGGACGCGCCACATATGATCAACATCCTTGAAGATGAACGGCAGAGAGACGACATTTGCTTCAGGCACGATGGGACCAAGCGGTCCAAGGTTGAAGTTGCCGATCTCGATACCGCCGATGCGCAGCTGCTCGATTGCATCGGGCTGGCTGCCCAGGGTTCCTGAATGATACATCTTGACGGTCATTTTTCCGCCGGATTTCTCTTTCAGCAGTTCGGCAAATTTATCCATTGCCACCGTGTTCGGGTAACCGGCCACATGGATGTTCCAGCCCCGCCATTCTTTTGCCTGGACGGAAACAGAGAAACCAATGATCAGTGCCATTGCGGCAATTGCAAGGGTGACTTTTGACAGAAATCTCATAATCTCCTCCTTTTTTTATGAGGGACCCCCCTCAGGTTGGGAAATGAAAAAGGGCCTGTCCAATAATGCTGGGTTGAACAGATCCGCGCAATGAAAATTACCTCCTTTCTATTCTGACATGACCTCCTTTGTGCAAAGTTTTAATCTTTTGCGGCCCCAATATCCCCAATCTATGGCGACTCTGATTATTTCTGTCTTTGCAGAGTTGGGGGTTCGGGACGGAACCCGAAATAGCCGCTGTTTCAATAATGACCAAATTTCCCTTCAGTGGTTGGACCTCCCTGCAAAATTAGTGGTCGACTCGCGCACGAGCAGAGTGGAAGGAAGTATCCGGTGGATTGCTTCCTGGAACTCGTTGCCTTCCATCCTGTCAATTATTCGTTCGACCGACAGCCTGGCAATATCGTGGATCGGCTGTTTAATGGTGGTAAGCGGAGGCACCGCGATGTCAGTTACCACGATATCGTCGATGCCAGCCACCGAAAGATCGTCAGGGATAATAACCCCAAGGTCACGGGCACCAGCGTAGACCCCGAAGGCGTGCATGTCGTTGATGGCGATGATTGCCGAGGGGGGATCGGGAAGACTGAGAAGGTAATGTGCCCCCTGCCTGCCAAGCTCCAGATATGCAGAAGCCTTGCCTGGACTGGGGTGATCCCCCTCCCAGATAAGCTGCTGATCAACATCTATACCACTCTCGTTCAGGGTGGTGGTATAGCCTGCAACTCTGTCAAGTCGACAGATCATGTCGGTTGGCCCGGAGATAAAACCTATTCTCCGATGCCCAAGTGCCAGTAGATGCTTGGTGAGCAGTCTGGTGGCCTGGATATTATCGACTCCGATAGTGTCGGCGCTGAACTGGTCGCCGTGGTGAGTTGAGCGATAGAATGAGACAAATTGCATGCCTTCTCTATAGAGGCTTTCAAGATGATCAAACTTGACCAGTGAGGAGCCGAAAATTATGCCGCGTACGCCAGAGCCCCACAACATTTCCGCATAGGCCTTTTCCCTTTCAGGGTCGCGGTCGCTGTTTCCGAGCAGTACCTGGTATCCTTTTTCGGAAGCAGCTTCCTCAACATAACGGGCAAATGAGCCGAAAAACGGGTCTGCAACGGAAGGCACTATGAGCCCAATGAACGGCGAATGCCCGGTTTTCAAGTGCCGGGCGGCAAAACTAGGGGTGTAGCCGAGCTGCTCGATGGCATCCTGAATGCGTTTCCGGGTGGCAGGCCGCATCCGCTGCGATCTGTCGTTGAGGAGATTGGATACACTACTCACGGAAACATTTGCCAGACGCGCCACGTCGGCTATGGTGGTCTTAGCCATACCGGTTTCCCAGCTAATTGACAGGATTAGTGTATCGATACACTAGCCCGGTGAATTTAGTTTGTCAATCAGGAATTTATGAAGAGCTTACCCAGCCGATCCTTAACACTGATAACAACTTGGGCCATGCCTGTATGGAAAAAACTCTGGCTGAGCTTCGACATCTCACGCGAATGCATGCAAATCGCTGATATAGGCTAGAATGGTGGAACGATTTACCATCTGAACTCCTGGTAATCCGAACCGGTGAGAATTTATACAGGTCCTGGGGATTGAGGCAGGGCTTTCAGGCGGCTAGCCGCCCATTGCTCGTGATTTACGCTCGTACCTTATGATTTGATAGGGCTCCTCTTCATCGCACGCTTTGCGATCGACAATTTCAAACATATTGGTATCAATGGGATCCAGGTAGACATCACCTTCCACATCCCTCTCGAGGGCTGTGTATATAATGGTGTCGGTCATCGACATGGCAAGCTTGAAGATATCCGCGCCGCCGATGATAAAGACCTTTTCTTCGTTGCGGCAGTGGTCAATGGCTTCCTCCATTGTGTGCACCACGATACATCCGGGCAGTTCGAGATCCGTATTTCGGGTCATAACCACATTATCCCTTCCAGGCAGCGGTCTGCCGATGGACTCATAGGTCTTGCGCCCCATGATTAATGGATATCCCATGGTGGTTTTTTTAAAGTGCCTGAGGTCTGATGGCAGGTGCCAGGGCAGGGTTCCGTCACGGCCGATGACATTGTTTTTGGCAACGGCTACAATTATAATAACTTCCGCCATAATCCAGTCTCCTAGGTTGGTCGCTATGCTGATGGTTGTGTTAATTTTTTCGCAATGCTGCTAACAATAGTGTCGGAAAGTGGCAGATGCAATAACCGCCGGGGAAGAAACCGTACGGATGAGGCCCGATCTTAAGTCATAAATTTAAACGCCATCTATGATAGCACAGCAGACGCATTTTCAGACCCGAATCCATCTGCTCTTGCTATTCAGTACGACGCTGGTTTCGACCTCTTTTATCGTAGCCGAACTCATTACCGATACCCTCGATCCGATAGTTCTGACCTTGGTCAGATTCATATTGGCCGTCATCTTTCTACTGCCGATCATCTCCATCAGGCACGGCCTGGCGATAACCGTCGGGTCGCTGTGCCGCTATGCGTCAATAAGCGCCTGCCTGGTGCTTTTCTTCTGGGCCATGTTTTTATCACTGCGCTATACTTCACCACTCAATATCAGTGTACTGTTCACCCTGGTACCTGCAATTTCAGCAGTATATGCGGCGATTATAAATCGTGAACGGATCTCCACCAGTCTTCTCCTGGCGCTGATCGTCGGTTTGATTGGTGCGGTCTGGGTCATTTTCGAGGGTGATCTGCAGCGATTAAGGGAGCTGGCCTGGAACCGCGGCGATCTGATATTTTTCGGAGGCTGCCTGGCCATGGCCTTGTACACCCCGTTGGTCAAATTGCTGCATCGCCACGAGCCAATGGAAGTAATGACCTTCTGGGTGCTGGTCACAGGTTGCTTCTGGTTATTGCCGGGTGCAGTCCGGATTTTCGCACGCACCTCTATGACGACCATTCCTTCTACCACCTGGTTGTGGATTGTCTATCTGGCACTTTTTTCCACCGTTATCAGCTTCTATTGCACTCAGTATGCCACCAGGATAATAGGCCCCACCCGGACCATCGCCTATTCCTACCTCTACCCTTTGCTGGTTGTGGGATTGAATTATTTTCTCGGTCGTGGCTGGCCGGCGATGCAGGTTATTCCTGGGATTGTTCTGACTCTGGCGGCAATGCTGCTGCTTTTGCCATCGTCAGGGGGCGATACCGGTGGAGTTGCTGAGGATTAGGTTCCGGCCAAGGGGTAAACCGCTTCAACACGGTGTATTGCCCCGCCAGGGTGTAGAGTGCTGGAGTAGAGACGAACCTGGTTGACGTCAAACGGTGGGGACTCCAGGAGGGCGTTGACGGCCAGAAAGCTGGCCACTCGTTTGGGCGACGTATTCTTCAGGCGTGCCAGGGTCACATGGGGGTGAAATTTTCGCTGCTCAGGCTTGATACCGCAGAGACTAAGCCGGTTGTTCACCCGGTTGCGCAAGATAATGACGTCTCCGGCGGGATCGATTCCCGCCCAGATGACGCGCGGCTGGCCCCGTGGGGGAAAATGACCTGCTCCTTTGATACTCAGGGATAGCGGACTGGATTCAATCCCTTCGAGGCTCTCCTTGATATCGGTCATGGTGGATGGTTCGACTTCGCCTATAAAACGCAGGGTCAGATGGATCTGGTCCTCGGGCACGGCCCTGGCCCCGGGAACTGTTCCACCCAGGCTGCTCAGCAGCTGTCTGATTGCAGGGGCGATGGGGATGCCGACGAAAAGC
>JABDQA010000231.1 GCA_013042475.1 Desulfofustis sp. | reverse complement strand
TGCATACATCCTGTATCTGTTTATCCGGTCACCTCCAGCCAGGCCTGAGCCACACAAAGAAAAAAGACACTGACCGGGTTCCGCCGCGGCGGGCCGATCGGTGCCTTGTAATCTCCCTGTGAGGGGCGCCCCCGTTGTGCAGGGCTGTTCGTTCGAAACACCTCATTCGACCCACACGTCTTGTTAATACCGAAAACAGGCCACTGGTCCAGGGTTCATACCGCTTCCCCATACCGCTGCAGGGCGGGATCATGAGCAATGGGGTGCTGGTCAGATTAGGCTCTCATTACATCCATGATCTATCTTTGTCAAGCAAATGATTCCGTTTTTAGAAGTTTAAGAAATTTTTGCAGAAAGTGTCAAAATGATTATTTTTTACAAGTGCAGCGGTCTCCGCTTTAGAATCCCCTTCACCGGGAAATGGCTTGACTTATAGGGTAATTTTTGTGATTAATATTTACACCTTAGTGCTATTTCGATGGAGAGGTGGAGATCCCATTGGAATTAGGTGAAGGCAGTTGATGCCGTTCACACTCCGGCATCTCTTCTCTCACCCACATTATTCATTCAAACGGTTCAAGCGGTCACCAATGCTGGTGTCCGGCCAGTGTCTCTTGGGTAGTGCTTATTTAAGAGATAATCTTTCAAATCAACATGGAGGGAGTAAGAGTATGAAAAGAAAAGCATCTTTATTGGCGGCCCTGTCTCTGGGCTTCGTCATGGCCTTCAGTTCCGCGGCTGTCAGTGAAACCACTTTTGTAACCATTGGTACCGGCGGTGTTACCGGTGTCTACTACCCGACTGGCGGCGCCATTGCCCGTCTGGTCAACAAGGGCAAGAAAGAGCATGGTATTCGCGCTTCTGTTGAGAGCACAGGCGGGTCAACCTACAACCTCAATGCCATCGCCTCGGGCGAGCTGGAAATGGGCGTTGCCCAGTCGGACTGGCAGTATCATGCCTGGAACGGCACTTCAAAATTCAAGGAAAAGGGACCGAATAAAGACCTGCGGGCTGTATTTTCCGTACATCCCGAACCTTTTACCGTCGTTGCCCGGGCCGACTCCGGTATTAAGAATTTCGAAGATCTCAAAGGCAAGCGCGTAAACATCGGTAACCCGGGATCAGGACAGCGCGGAACCATGGAAGTGGTCATGGAGAAGATGGGCTGGACCAAGGACGACTTCAAACTGGCCTCCGAGCTCAAGTCTGCCGAGCAGTCAAAAGCTCTGTGCGACAACAAAATCGATGCAATCGTCTTTACCGTTGGTCATCCCAGTGGCTCGATCAAAGAAGCTACCACCTCCTGTGATTCGGTTCTGGTAAATGTCCAGGGTACGGTTATTGACGCGCTGGTACAAGAGAACGACTATTACCGTACTGCCACCATTCCGGCTGGAATGTACCGCGGCAACGATCAGGACACGATGACCTTCGGCGTTGGCGCCACTTTCGTAACCTCGGCCAAAGTTCCTGAGAATGTTATCTATGTGGTAGTCAAGTCGGTTTTCGAGAATTTCGAAGATTTCAAGAAACTGCATCCTGCTTTTGGTGTTTTGAAGAAAGAGGAAATGGTAAAAGACGGTCTTTCAGCTCCGCTGCATGACGGTGCTGCCAAGTATTATAAAGAAGCCGGCCTGATCAAGTAGTCCGAGGCCGTTCGTCTAGAGGTTGTGCATGCTCGTAAAAGTGTGCACAACCTTTTCTTTTTTGTCTGGCTGGACACGGCCAGGCAGGGGGCTTTAGGGGGTTTATTGCCTGCCGGATCTGGAATGCCGCAGGTGATTCACTACACTTAAACCGCCCTGCAGAAATTCTCATGGTGATCGTTGGAATGTAATTCACTCTATTGAATAATCATCTGCCAGTAATGGAGAATAGGAGTCGATCATGACCAAGCCCACCGAAAAGCCGTTAAGCAGCGATAACGTGCATGATATGATTGCCGAGGTCGATACCGGGGCGCGCAATCCAACAGGAGCGATTCCTAAAAAGGTGCTTTTCTATGTACCACTTATCTGGACGCTGTTTCAGTTGTGGTATGCCTCACCACTCCCTTACCTATTCAATCTTTTCGTGCTCAATTCGACCGAGGCCCGGGCGATTCACCTTGCTTTTGCCATGTTTCTTGCCTACACGGCCTTTCCCACCTTCAAGTCGTCACCCAAAAGCTACATACCAATCCAGGACTGGGGGCTGGCACTGGTGGCCTCGCTGAGTTCAGCCTATATTTTTCTCTTCTATGAAGGTCTCTCAGAACGGCCCGGAGATCCCACTAACCTTGATCTAGTGGTCGCTGTGGCCGGTCTGATCCTGTTGCTGGAAGCGACCAGAAGGGCACTGGGACCGCCGCTGATGGTGGTGGCCTCGGTTTTCATTCTCTACACTTTCGCCGGCCCGCACATGCCCGATGTCATCGCCCATAAGGGGGCCAGCCTGGTCAAGGGTATGACCCATTACTGGCTGACCACCGAAGGCGTGTTTGGCGTCGCCCTGGGGGTCTCCACCGGAATGGTGTTCATGTTCGTGCTCTTTGGCTCGCTTTTGGAGTCGGCTGGGGCGGGGAACTATTTCATCAGAACGGCATTCGCCGGTCTAGGCCACATGCGTGGCGGCCCTGCCAAAGCGGCGGTGGTATCGTCGGCCATGACCGGACTGGTGTCAGGGTCATCGATCGCCAACGTGGTCACCACAGGCACCTTTACCATACCGCTGATGAAAAAAGTGGGGTTTACCTCGGAGAAGGCAGGTGCGGTGGAGGTTGCCTCTTCGACCAATGGTCAGCTTACCCCGCCGGTTATGGGGGCGGCCGCATTCCTGATGGTCGAATATGTCGGCATCTCCTATATCGAAGTCATCAAACATGCCTTTTTGCCGGCCATTATTTCCTACATCGCCCTGGTCTACATCGTTCATCTCGAGGCCTGCAAAATGGGACTGGAGGGAATGGCTAAAAGGGAAACAAAAACGCTGGCCCAGAGTTTGCTCACCTTTGTCGGGACGATGTTGCTGCTCATCGTCATCGGTGCGGCGACCTACTACGGGCTCGGCTGGATCAAGGTCGTGGCAGGCGAGGCGACCATCTATATCGTCTGCGTTCTGCTCTTTGTCGCCTACCTGGCCTTGCTTTTTGTGGCCTGCCGGGTGCCCGAGCTGGAGATGACCACCGAAATTACCGAACTGCCGCCCCTGGGGGCGACCGCTCAGGCCGGCTACTATTTCCTGCTGCCCATCGTGGTGCTCATGTGGTGCCTGACAGTCGAACGTTTGTCACCTTCTTTGTCGGCTTTCTGGGCAACGGTTTTGATGATTTTTATCGTTTTGACCCAGCGTCCCCTGAAGGGCCTGATCCGGAAGATGGGGGGCGATGAATTCAGCGTCAGAAGAGGCTGGCAGGACTTCATAGACGGTATGGTCTCAGGGGCAAAGAACATGATTGGCATCGGTGTGGCCACGGCTGCGGCTGGTATCGTTGTCGGCACCGTGACGCTCACCGGCATCGGCCTGGTAATGACAGAATTCGTTGAGTTCATCTCGGGAGGTAATCTGGTTCTAATCCTTCTGTTTACCGCCGGTATTAGCCTGCTGCTCGGCATGGGGCTGCCGACCACGGCCAACTATATCGTTGTCTCCACCCTGATGGCACCGGTGATTGTCAGCCTTGGTGCTCAGAACGGCCTGATCGTGCCGCTCATCGCCGTGCATCTGTTTGTCTTCTACTTCGGCATTCTGGCCGACGACACGCCGCCAGTGGGGCTGGCCGCCTTTGCGGCAGCGGGGATATCGGGCGGCGACCCGATTCGAACCGGTATTCAGGGATTCACTTACGACATTCGAACGGCGATTCTGCCCTTTATCTTCATCTTCAATACCGAATTGCTGATGATTGGGGTCAAGAATCCGCTGCATCTGATCATCGTCATTATCACCGCAGTTATCGCCATGCTTGTCTTCGCTGCCGCTACTCAGGGCTACTGGCTGACCAGGAACAAAATATGGGAGACTGCATTACTTCTGCTGGTGGCCTTCACTCTGTTCAGGCCCGGGTTCTTTTGGAATTACATTTATGCAGAATTAAACGAACAGCCGGCTGACAAGCTCATCCAGTTGGTCGAAGAGATGGAACCTGGATCCCAACTGCGGATGTCGCTAAAAGGCGAGAAACTCGACGGCACCGAATTCACCATGGCGGTGATGCTGCCGGTCGGAGACCAGCCGACTGGGGCCGAGCGGCTCCAGGAAATCGGTTTCGAGACCCGCGAAGAAGAAGGCAAAATACTGATCGACAACGTGGTCTTCGCCAGCTCGGCGGAGAAAGCCAAGATCGATTTCGATCAAGAGGTGCTCAACATCAAGGTGCCCAACCCGAGGCCGCCGAAACAATTGATGTTCATACCGGCCCTGTTGTTGCTCGTATTGGTCTGGTTCCTGCAGCAAGGTAGGATCAAGAAACAGCAGACAGCAACAGCCTGACGGTTAGCCAGAATAACTATGATTCGTTGCTAGGAGATTCAGAGGAGAATAGAATGATATCTAAAATAATGGTTCCCGTAGCCTTTTCAAAATATTCCCTGGGCATTCTCGATTTTGCCGCCGGTATTGCCGCACCTTTGGGGGCCGAGCTCCAGGTGGTCAACGTCATCAGCGACAGGGACGTGGAGGCCATCAACAAAATCACCGAATTCGGCTACAAGGTCGACAGCGACAAATATCTGGAAATCGTCAAGAAGGAGCGACGCGAATCGATTACCGCCATGGCCGATCACCTGACCCTGCCGGACGACAAGGTCTTTTTCACCTTTCTCATCGGGGACCCGACCACTGAACTGCTGCGTTTTGCCGAGGAATCTAAAGTGGATCTGGTGGTGATGGGCATCAAATCACGGGATATAAAATACATGTTTGCAGGCTCGGTGGCCGAACGGATGTTCCGGAGGTGTCCGGTCCCGGTGTTGTCGTATCGCGGCGACGATGTCGCCGAGCGGCTCCGCAAGCGTATCCACAAACATATCATAGATCACTGAATCAACGGGGAAAGACAAACGGCTGCACACTGAAAAGGAGAGGCTTGGCCTCTCCTTTTTCTATGGGAACCCTGAGATATTTTCTTTTCGCCAAACTCTTCGTGACGTAGGTAATTTTTATCCTCGGGAGTATCTATGTGTCTGCGGTAAAATCTTCGCACGCGTCTTGATCTTGAACAAAAATCATAATTTTACAAAGAACCCCAAATTTAAAAACAGTCGAGGATCGATGTGGCCAGAGAAATATATCTGATTGACGGCAGTGCCTTTATTTACCGGGCCTTCCACGCCGTGGCACCGCTTACCAACGCTGATGGCTTCCAGACCAATGCGGTGTTCGGTTTTGTCAGTATGCTCAATAAACTCCTGAAGGACAAGTCACCCTCTCATCTGGCCGTCGCCTTTGACAGCAGGGGCAAGGTGTTCCGGCACGAGATGTACCCCGAGTACAAGGCCAATCGGCCGCCCATGCCCGAGGAACTCGCAGCCCAGCTCCCCTATATCAAAGAAGTGGTGGAGGCCTTCGGTCTGCCAAGCTTCGAAATGGACGGCATCGAGGCCGACGACATTATCGGCACGGCGGCTCTGAACCTCGGTGATGAGGGCAACAGGGTGATCATCGTCTCAGGGGACAAGGACCTGCTGCAATTGGTGGACAACAGGATCACCATGTGGGACCCGATGAATGATCGGGTCATGGATACCGACGGGGTGGAGAATAAGTATCAGGTGGGGCCCGATCAGTTGCTCGACTGCTTTGCCCTGATCGGTGACAGCTCAGATAATGTCCCCGGGGTGCCCGGGATCGGTCCCAAAACGGCATCAAAGCTGATTATCGAGCATGGTTCCCTCGAGGTGCTTTATGAACGGGTCGACAGTCTCAAAAAGTCGAAGATGAAAGAGCGGCTGATCGAGAACCGGGAAGCGGCCTTCATGTCCAGGGACCTCATCCGGCTCAAGACTGATGTGACGGTGCCGCTGTCACACGATGGCTATCGCGTGGGTGACAGGGATGAGGAGAGGCTCAGGCGGATTTATACGGAGCTCGGCTTCACCTCCCTGCTCAAAGAGCTGGACGGCAGCGCCAAAGCGATTCCCACCAACCGTTTTTTTGTGGTTGACGATGAGAGCAAGCTGCAGGAGATAATGACCCGCCTCCGACAGGCACCTTTTCTGGTCGTCGATACAGAAACGACCTCGCTGCAGAGCAGAAGCGCTGCTCTGGTAGGTATTTCACTGAACGGAGGCGACGAGGACTGCTGGTATATTCCCGTCGGCCACCTGGATCAGGAAGGCAGGCTGGCGTCTGGCCAGCTATCGATGGAGCTGGTCAGACAGGAACTCTCCCCGCTGCTGCAGTCGGAAAGCCTGCCGAAGCTTGCCCACAACCTGAAGTATGACTACTCGGTGCTCAAACACGGCTTCGACGTGGCCTTGGCAGGACCGCTGCGCGACACCATGATCGCCGCTTACCTGGTGGAACCCTCGCGACGTTCATTCAAGCTCGATGACCTCTGTTTGGAACTGGGGCTTAAACTCACCTCTTATAAGGAGGTAACCGACGGCGATAAGCGAGAGGATGGCTTTGCTTATGTGGACATTGCCAGGGCAGCCACCTATTCCTGTGAGGACGTGTTTGCCACCCTGCAGCTCTGGAACCACTATGAGCCGCTGCTCGACGAGGGTAATCAGGTAGAGCTGTTCGGTGAAGTGGAGATGCAGCTGGTGCCGATCCTCGAACAGATGGAGGCTGACGGCATCAGAATCGACCCGGTTCATCTCCAACGACTGTCGGCCGAGTTTCGTGAGAAACTCGGCCAGCGAGAAAAGGAAATTTACCAGCTGGCCGGCCGCGAGTTCAACATAAACTCACCTCAGCAGCTCGGTGTCGTGCTGTTCGAGGAGCTGGGGCTGCCGCATGGCAGGAAGACCAAGACAGGTTATTCCACCGATATCAAGGTACTTGAGAAGCTGGCCCCGCAGCATGCACTGCCGGCCCTGATCATCGATTACCGCAACCTGGCCAAACTGCTGTCGACCTATGTCGACAAGCTGGCCCAGTTGATCGACCCTGCCACCGGCCGGGTGCATACCTCTTTCAACCAGACAGTGACCGCAACCGGCAGACTGTCCAGTTCCAACCCAAATCTGCAGAATATTCCGATCAGAGGTGAGGAGGGGGCGAGGATCAGGGAGGCTTTTGTACCCGATTCGGGCAAACTTTTCCTGTTCGGCGATTACTCCCAGATAGATTTGCGGGTGCTTGCCCATTACTCCCAGGATCCGGCCTTGATAAAAGCCTTTACGGAAGGCGACGACATTCATACCAGAACGGCCGCCGAAGTCTTCTCGGTCTCGCCGCTGCTGGTGACGGCGGAAATGCGTCGAGTCGCCAAGAGTATCAATTTCGGTATCGTCTATGGCATGAGCAGTTTCGGCCTGGCCAACCAGCTGCAGATCAGCAGGCGGGAGGCATCACTGTTCATCGAGCGCTATTTCAACCTCTACCGCGGGGTGAAGCAGTTCATGGAGGACATCGTCGTTCAGGCGAGAAAAGACGGCTATGTCACCACCCTGCTGAATCGCCGGAGGTACCTGCCGGAGATCGATGCCTCAAATAAGATGCGCCGTGAATTTGCTGAGCGGGCCGCGCTCAACACACCCATCCAGGGAACCGCGGCGGATATTATCAAGCTGGCTATGCTGCGGGTGGATGAATTGCTCACACAACGGCAGAGTTCCTGCCGGATGCTGCTGCAGATCCATGACGAGCTTGTGTTCGAGTTGACCCGGGAGGAGTGCGAAGAATTGAAGCCGGAAATAAAGAAGACCATGGAAGCGGCCATGAAGCTCGATGTTCCCCTGGTGGTTAATATGGAAGAGGGGACTGATTTAGCTAAGTAACGCAGGAACCGTTTCAAGGGACACAATAGCCATCATGTCCCCGCTCATGTATTTTAGGGTCGATCCTCCATCGGCGCGAAGGGACGCTTGACCACGCCCTGATAGATCTGGCGAGGCCGTCCGATGCGGTTGGCTTCCTTGTCCATATGCATCTCCTGCCAATGGGAAATCCAGCCCGGCAGGCGCCCAAGGGCAAACATAACGGTGAACATGTTGGTCGGTATGCCCATCGCCCGGTAGACGATTCCCGAGTAGAAATCAACGTTGGGGTATAGGTTTCTGGAAACAAAATAGTCATCCTCGCTCACCCGCCGTTCGAGTTCCTGGGCAATCTCGAGCAGGGGATCATCGACCTCCATCGTGGTCAGGATGTCATGGCTCGCTTTCTTGATGATCTTGGCCCGGGGATCATAGGTCTTGTAAACCCGGTGACCGAAACCGGAGAGCCGATAAGGGCTGTTGGGGTCCTTTGCCATGTTGATATACTTGTCGAAGTCCCTGTTGTCGGCATAGATCGTTTCCAGCATCCTGATGACGGCCACATTGGCACCGCCGTGCAGCGGCCCCCAGAGAGCCCCGACTCCGGCGGCCACCGAGGGGTAAAGCCGAACCCCGGCGCTGCCCACCAGCCTCACCGTGGAGGTCGAACAGTTCTGCTCGTGATCGGCATGCAGAATGAGCAGCTTGTTCAACGCCGAGGTCATCAGCGGCTCGATCTTGTAGGGCATATTGGGACGATGGAACATCATATTCAAAAAATTCGAGCAGTAGTTCAGGTCAGCCCGGGGATAGACCAGCGGATGGCCGATGCTTTTCTTGTAGGAAAAAGCGGCAATGGTCCTGATCTTGGACAGCAGCCGGGCGGTGGCGGTGGTGATGCCGCCGTAGGGATCCTCATCAAGGTCCATCTCCGGATAGAAATCATGCAGGGTAGACACCATGGTCGACAGGATGGACATCGGCGAGGCGTTGGGCGGGAAATGATCAAAGAAGTGGATCATGTCCTCGTGGATTAATGCGTAGCGAATCATGTCGCTGCGGAATTTCTCGAATTCCTTTTCATTGGGGAGCTCACCGGTAAGCAACAGGTATGCCACCTCGATGAAGACGCAGTTTTCGGCCAGATCGGCAATATCATAGCCCCGATAGCGGAGGATGCCGTTCTGGCCGTCCAGGTAGGTGATGCCGGATTCGCAGGAACCGGTATTCATGTAGCCGCTGTCTAAGGTGATCAAGCCCGTGTCGCGCAGCAGGTTGCGTATGTCGATCGCTTTTTCTCCGGTGGTGCTCTCGACCACAGGCAGCTCGTAGGTCTGTCCATCGATGGTTAATTGTGCTGTCTGATTGGTCATAGTATCCTCGTCATCTCTAGTTTGTCTGTCGACGATCATCCTGTTCTGCTGTTGTGCATGCATTGCGGCTGTGACAGACCGACCTCTGGCCGGGTGCAGCGCGGTGCTGATCGCCTGGTCGGGCAGTAGAGAACCAGTAGACATCGCCTGTCAGGATTAGTGTCGCACAGTGGTTGTTGCGGACGGATGACTGCTGCAGGAGTGCTGCAGTCATATTGTAAAGCTGATCCAGTATAGCCGGAAAAGCCGGTTTCGGCAAATTCATTTATCTCGGGTCCCGGCAACGGCCCGGCGCCCTTATCTTTTTGCCTGACCGGGAGAGAGTACTTATAGGTGAAATATGGCACAGGGATGAAATGCAGAATTGCCAGGTACATCGGTTCTGCCTGATAGAATAATGACGGAGTTTTATCAATCATGACAGGATTGAAGGAGGAAATGGCTCATCTGGAACTCCCCTTGCTCATCGAGTATGGAGTGCTTCCGGAAGAAAAGGATCAGGCGCTGGCGGTCTATGAAAAATATCGTCATAGCCCGGCTGCCGTTTCCCTGCTGCGCTCCTACTATTCAAATTTGCCCGAAGCCCGGGAAGAGATGGCCGTCGATCTGAAAATCATCGCCAGCCAACAGGGGTTCGACCTCGTCGTTCTGCAGTCGACCCGTCACGACTACCTGTATCTGCATGCCGACAACCAGGTACTGCTGTTGGGTGAGTTTAAGGACGGTATCGAGGATGAATCGATCCTCAACCATTTTCAATATAAAAGCCGCGAAGATTTCTGGGAGAAGACCGGTACCAGTCCCGCCCATTTGCCCTCGATGCATGCCCCGGAATCGACCAGTTCACCCCGCGTCTGTGTGGCCTGCGGCGTCGCGGCAGGCGAACTGCATATCCTGGGCTGTCCGGTGGAGCAGTGTCCCTGGTGCGAGGCTCAGCTGAGCCACTGCAACTGCCGGTTCGATAAGCTTGGCGTCAGTGTCATAGAAGACGAAGAGCAACTGGACCGTTTCGAACTCGTGCTCGAACGAAAGGGGCGTATTCCTTTTGTAGTTGGACAGAATCCTTCCTATCCGACGGCCGGGGATGATCCCGGACCCGGAGAGCTTAAGAAAAAATAGATGAGGGGACACAATTCAATTGTGTCCCCTCATTGGATTACTCGGGGCTGATTCTTCTCAGATACTTGTAAATGTCAGACTCAGATGAGATGACCATCGAGGTGTTTTCCCCGATGACTTTCTCGTAGCTTTCCAGGGTCTTCATGAAAGAGAAAAATTCAGGATCTTGGCTGAAGGCGTCGGCGTAAATCTTCGTCGCCTCGGCATCCGCCTTACCTTTTATCTCAACCGCCTCCCGGTTGGCGGTGGAGGTAATTACACGAAGTTCCCTGTCAACCGTACCGAGAATTCTCGCCTTCTGACCTTCACCTATCGAGCGTTTCTCTGCGGCGATTCGTTTACGCTCGGAGATCATCCGATCATACACACGCTGACGCACCGACTCGATGTAGTTGACCCGGCGAAACATCACATCGTTAAGCTCGATGCCGTATTGCGGCATGGCCCGGGAGGCGATTTCCAGCACCTGATCGGTGATCACGTCGCGCCCCCGTACTGGTTTTGTACCGGGCTCCTGGTTTGACGGGGTCATGGTGTCAAGCGACCAGTCGGAGCTCCGAATTATCTCGATCAGATTGTTCTTGTTTACCATGTCGCGCACCGTACCGCCGATAATATCGTCAAGCAGTGACTGGGCCCGTGCTTCGGTGCGCACCGCCTGCATGAATTTGAGCGCATCGGCGATCCGCCAGCGGGCGGAGACGTCCAGGTAGACGAAGGTCTTGTCATTGGTCGGAATCTGGTTTGGGTCTCCGTCCCAGATGAAGATCCTTTTGTCGAACTCGTTGACCTGCTGGAGAAATGGCACTTTAAGATAGAGTCCGGCATCGGTTTTCGGGGAGCCGATCGGTTTACCGAACTGGGTGATCATGATTTGCTTGCCTTCCTGGACGATGTAGAAACCGTCATATACCACGATGATTCCGAACAGCACCAGTCCGATCAGGAGAAAATTAGTAATCTGTTTCATGGATATCCTCCTTTTACTGGCCCTGCTGGACCGATTGGCTTTCTTTGCGCAGGTTTAACAGCGGCAGCGGACCCTGCTGAGACTCGTCGAGCATGTAGATGTTCTCGACGGTGGGCAGCACCTGCTGCATGGTTTCCAGATACATGCGCTGACGGGTGACGTCCGGGGCGTTTTCGTACTCGCTGAGGATGTCCAGGAATCGGGTGGTCTCACCCACCGCATTGTTGACCCGCTCTGTGGCATAACCACGGGCCTCCTCGACAATCTTCAGGGCATTGCCGCGGGCGGCGGGTATAACCCGGTTGTAGGTCTCTTCAGCCTCGTTGACCAGCCGCTTCATATCCTGGTCGGCTTCGTTTACCTCGTTGAAGGCCGGCTTCACCGGGTCGGGCGGGTTGATGTCCTGGAACTGGACAGTGACCAGATCTATGCCTGCCTCAAGAAAGGTGAGCTGCTCCTGCAATTCCTGCCGAACTTCAGCCGCGAGCAGGTCGCGGTTGCTGAGCACGAAGTCAAAGTCCATATTGCCGACAACCCTCCTTGTTACCGTTTCGGAAAGGTCGTGGACAGCCTGTTTGACATCCTGAATCTTGAACAGATAGTTGAAGGGGTCGCCAACCCGATACTGAACGATCCAGGCCACGTTGATGACGTTCTTGTCGGCGGTGAGCATCAGCGACTCCATGTCGTAGCCGCGGTTGTCGAAGGTCGTTCTCTGACCCGGCGTCCGGGTTCTGAAGCCGAACTCCTGCTTCTGGATCTGGCGCACGTTTACTTTGGCCAGGTCCTCAATATAGGGGATTTTTAGATGCAGCCCGGGCTGTGAGGTGCGGTTGTATTTCCCGAAGCGCAGAACGATTCCGACCTCGTTTGGAGCGACCTTGAAAAACGATTGGTACAGGCCCTGAAGGACAATGATGACCAGGGCCAGGATGAGCACCTTGGAAATTATTGAAAAAGGGCTGGGCGCCGTCCGTTTTGAAGGCGGCTCACCATCGCCGGGAGGGGGCGGCTTCTTCTGACCCGAAAACATATCTTGCAGTTTCTTGATCAGTTGCGCGACAATCTCCTCTGGCGTTTGAGGGCGTCTCTTCCGCCCCCAGGGAGGTTGTTGATCTTGGTTTGACATTTATGTCTCCACTTTGCTTTGCTTAAATAAAAATCAGACTGCCCCTGAACATCCAGCCGGCGAATCTGACCATCTGAAATCTGACTATAGTGGTAAGTATTAATGCTTACAAATCAACCATCGGGAAGTAATTCATCACGCTTCTGAACCTCTTTTGAAGACTCAGAGAGCCAGGGCTGTATTCCAGCATACCAGTACGATGAAGATTGTCATAAGCAGGCAGCCGGTCTGCACGAATGATGAAGTTTTGAGACGGTCGGTCGGCAGCAGTCCGAAGATAATTCCAAGTGCCAGTCCGCCCACGAGACCAAAGAGGTGCGCTCCGAGATCGGTCCTCACTCCTGAGCTGCCGAGCATGGCCAGAAGTCCGGCCCCGGCCATTAACGGAACGAGCATCCTGATGCCAAAGCCCCGCTTGTGCTCGATTATCTGGTGGGCGCTGAGCAGGCCGATCATAGCAAACACGGCAGTGGAAAAGCCTATGGAGATGTGGCCGGGACCGTGCACCAGCACGTTGATATAATTACCGGCCGCCGCGGCGCCAAGGACCGACAGCAGGCCTATACCGGTGCCGCTGATTTGCAGGTAGAAATGAAGGAGGAAGCCGCCGATGAGCACGTTGCCGGCCAGGTGGGAGAAGTCGGAATGCAGGCAGAGTGCTGTGACGAGACGAAAATAGTGGCCCTCCCTGAGCACTGCAGAGCTGTTGCCGGCGCCGGCTGAGAACCAGATCGACTCAGGGTCGTAGGGACCGGTCACATAATAAAACAAGGCCAAAGCCCCCATCGTCAAAATCACCGGCAGGCTGGTCGATAACGGTTGAATCTGGTTGTCGATAATTGGGGGCGGCCAGTTCCTGTTTTCCCGAAAATAGGTGCGTAACTGCGACGCCGCTTCCTGTTCGGTCTCATATTTAACCAGGATCGAGGCCGGCCCGTCGTCCCTCCTCTCGATGCGGTGGGCGATATTCCTGGCAGAAAGCACCAGCGAACAGGTATCGACCAGCATCATGTCTTCCGAGGTGAAGACGATAACTTCGGGTTCAGGTGACTGGGCAGCTTCCATAAAACGTGGCTACCTGTGAGATTTAGTATTCTGGCTCAAGATTAAAGCACGTGTGGCGATTTTTACGCGACCGGGTGCGTCCGAGATTAAAACATTAATGCGGAATGCAGAGATTGGGTAACAAGATAAATTTTCAGGACGGCCATAAAAAAAGGCCGCCCTAAGGGCGGGCGGCCTTGGTTCTCAACGATCCGATGATCAGCTCAGCTCATCGATACTGACCACCGACCCATATTTTTCTTTCAAAGCGAGCAACTCACCCTTCTGTTTTTCGTAGATCGTAAAGAGCGTGGGGGGAACATTCTCCTCTTCCTTGTAAGCCTCAGTCTGCCCCTTGATCCTATCGAGGATCTTGTCGACGTAGAGAGAAAATTGCATGTCGTACAAGGATTTCGGGTACTGCTTATCAATCGTGTCGAAGAGCTTCTTGAGATCATCGTAATATGGCAGCCAGCCAATGGGCGAATCGATGGCCTCGACATCCTTGTTGGCGAGCAGCTCGAGCCACCCAAGCCAGGCCTTCACGTCTTTTTTCTCCCCCAGCAGCCCCGAGCCGGAGCCGCCGCGATTTTCGTGAGTCAGAAAATAGTTGAGTCCGGCCATTACCGGTCTGCCCTCGTCCGAGAGTTTAGCCGAATTGAAAAACTGGAATTGAGCTTCCATATAGTCCGCCAGAGCACCCGGAATGAAAGGCGCATTGGCCCAGGGCTGTCGGCGGACGCCGGTCACGCCTACCTCCGTGGCAGTAGCCTGGGAGACGATCGAAGCGCCGATGACCACTCCCTCGTCCATGGACTTTGCGGCCCAGACGGGGGGCATTGTATCGCTATCACGGCCAGAGTAGGTGATGACTTTGACCGGCACGCCGGCCGGATCATCGGCCGCCTCCACGTTGTGGTTGGCGATCGCCTCGTTGAGCAGCGTACAGCGTGAGTTTTTATGCGAGATGGGTACCGGGTTGCCGTCCTCATCGGTTTTGCCGGCCCACCATTCTCCCTGAAAGTTTATACCCCGCTCTGGAGGCGTCTCGCCGTTTCCAACCCAGTGCGGGACGTCATGCTCGTCGATGAGCACATTGGACCAGATTACTTCTGTGCCTTCTCCCCTGAGGCAATCCATCAGGTAGGGGTCACCCTCACGGTTGACATCCTCGACGATGCCGAAAATGCCCTTCTCGGGGTTGATAGCGCGCACGGTACCGTCGTCGGCGACCCATAACTGGGCAAGATCGTCACCGATGAAGTCGGTGCCGACCATGGCCGTTGTCGTTTTACCGCAGCCCGAAGGTGCGGCACCGGCCATGTAAGTTTTACGGCCGCTCGGGCCGGTGAGTCCGGTGATGAACATGTGCTCGGAGAGATGTTCACCTGTTTTGTGATAGGTCGCGTAATCGACGCAGAAACGATGGTTGCCCTTTTTCATCAACAAAGTGTTACCGGCGTAAGTGCAGTAGCAGGAGAACGTGGTCAGCCAGCTCCTGTCCATGAAGATTCTGGCATTGGGTACGTCTTCGGGCCGGTTTGCACCTTCCGAGTGCACGTTGGTGAAGAAAATTCCCATCCGCTCGGCCTCGCTGTCGAATTTGTCATAACAGTTGCGGTAGAGCAGTTCTGCTGAGTGAAGCACATAGGTCGAGGAGCTGATTTCGATAGCCGGTACCGAGGCCTCGGCGCCTACGGGGCCACGGCTGTAGAAGCCGATCATCATGGTCAGTCCCTTCATGATACCGTCCATGTAAGTGCGCACATATTCAGTGGCCTCGTCGCGCAGCAGTGACTTGGCCAGTGAGCTCATCTTCTCGCCTTCGTTGATGATATAAAAGGTCTGGTTGACCAGGCGAGCCTGATCCTGGGGCAGGTCAAAATGAATGGTGTGCCCCTGTTTGGCGAGCTTGCGCTCCTCACCCTTTTCAAGACTGTACTGTTTGATCCAGTTGACGTCCTCCTCGCTGCCCGTGTTGATAAACACTGCATCCGGTTTGCAGTGCACGATGGCATTGGCGATTTTGATCAGCGCGTCTGGAGTGGTAATGGGTGCGAGTTTCTTGAGATTTATATCATCAATATGTTCATCAATGATCTTCTGTGCGTCGGCGAGTGAGGTGATTCCCCCGACCACTGCTAGAATGTCGGCACCTTTGGATAACTCGAGCATGCTTCACTCCTTTGTTGAGTTGAGAGGCGAAAAACACTGTCCAGGCTAGTGATTACTTCCGGAAGCTGGATATGCAAAGTCGCAAAGATAAGTATAACTAAAAACCGAGTCAAGGAAAATCGAATAGTGCGGCTTTCCTTTACAGTGGCTCAGTTTAACTTATTTTCATGCGTTTTGTCAGGAAATGACGTAAGCTGCCGGAAGTTTTCCTGACGTCAGCCATTCTCAGTCCAGTAATTCAAAGATTTTCCGTCAAAAAAGGAGTTATGAGATGATTCATGTCATTGCATCGGTGTCGATCAGGCCGGGCTCGCGGTCAGAGTTCCTAGAAATTTTTAAAGCCAACGTGCCCAACGTGCTCGCAGAGCAGGGCTGTATTGAATATCGGCCGGCTGTCGATGTCGCTGCCGGGCTCGACCCCCAGGTTGTCGACGAGAACCTGGTGACCGTTATCGAAAAGTGGGAAAGCCTCGATCACCTGCGAGCCCATCTGTCGGCTCCGCACATGCTCGACTACCGGGAAAAGGTTAGTTCGATGGTAGAAGCCGTGGAATTGAAAGTCCTCGAGGACGTATGAGAAAAAGGAGTTTTTACCCTTCTCTTCCATTGAACCTGGACTTATTATAGATGGCGATATGAGTACAGTCCATCCCCGCAGTCTGTGTCACCCGCTGCGGTGGTTGCTCACCGCCTCCGCCGGCTCCTTGCCATCCTTGCCTGGCGGGGCGCCTTGAACTCATGTCACCCCAAAATCCCTGGCGTTTTAGCAGACAAACAGCAACTAAAGAGGAATGCAGATGAGATGGTTAGTGGTGCTTGATCCGCTCGACGGATTGAAACCCAAGACAGATACTTCACTGGCGGTAATTAACCGAGCCCGGAAAGAGGGGATCGAGGTGGATACCGCCACCATTGGTCAGCTCTATTTTGAAGGTCAGGCCCGTGTCCTGGCCTGCGGTGCGGACGGTGCCACGCAAGCGCAGCTTCTCGGCAGCTACGACCTGATCTTCATGCGCAAGGAACCTCCCTACGACATGCGCTTTCACTATGCCACCCAGTTGCTGTCGCTGGGCGACACCCTGGTGCTCAACAGCCCTTCCTCGCTGCGCGACTTCAATGAAAAACTGATTGTGCTGCCGTTTGCCAAGTACATGCCGCCCACGCTGGTGGCCGCAGATCTTTCAGTAATCGGTGATTTTATCGGTACCCATGGCAAGGTGGTGGTTAAGTCGCTGGACAGCTTCCAGGGTAAATCTGTGCAAATGCTCGAGAAACACGATGTGGAAACGCTCAAGGATTTCACCAGCGGCGGGACCAGACCGGTGATGGTGCAAAAATTTCTCGACCAGGTGTACGACGGAGACAAGCGGGTCATCACCCTCGGTGACCAGGTGTTGGGTGCCGCTCTGCGCAAGCCTAAACAGGGATATCACGCCAACTTTGCCAACAGCGAGGCGCTCAGGAGTCCCCTGAGCGGGCGCGAGCAGGCCGCGCTCGATGAACTCTGCCCGTGGATGGTGTCCCAGGGTATTTATTTCTCCGGTCTCGATTTTATCGGCGGCTATCTGACGGAAATCAACATCACCTGCCCTACGGGGATTGTGCAGATTTCCGAACTCGATGGCAGGGATCTGGCCGGTGTAATTGTCGACTATTTTTCTGAACTGGCAGGTCGCCGGGTTGGAACGAGATGAACGCCTTATCAATAAAAGGTCTGCACAAAAGATACCAGAGCGGTCTCGAGGCACTCAAATCCATTACCCTCGACGTCAGTGAGGGGGAATTTTTCGGGCTGCTCGGCCCCAACGGCGCAGGTAAAACCACGACAATTGGCATTATCACCTCATTGGTGACCAAAACAGACGGTAAGATCAAGGTGTTCGGCATCGATATAGACGAGGATTTCTCCTCGGCGAAACGGCAGATTGGTGTGGTTCCCCAGGAATTCAATTTCTCGATTTTTGAAAGAGTCGAAGATATCGTCTGCCAGCAGGCCGGGTACTATGGTATCGGCCGCCAGCAGGCCCAGCAGAACTGCGAAAAATATCTACGCCAGCTTGGCCTCTGGGAAAAACGACATACCACCGCCCGGGAACTCTCGGGTGGAATGAAGCGCAGGCTGATGATTGCCCGCGGGCTCGTGCATGAGCCCCGGCTGCTCATCCTCGATGAACCGACCGCCGGCGTTGATGTAGAACTGCGACGCGGCATGTGGGATTTTCTTGAAGAACTGAACCGCAGCGGCAGGACGATTATTCTGACCACCCACTATCTCGAAGAGGCGGAAAAACTCTGCTCCCGCATCGCCATCATCGCCGACGGCCGGATTATCGAAAATGCGACGAAAAGAGATCTTCTCAAAAAACTCGACAAGGAGACTTTCGTCTTGGACGTCAAAGGCGAAGATCTGCAGATCTCACCGATGGACCAGGTCAGCTTCATCCCCCTGGACGAGACCACGCTCGAGGTGACCATTACCAAGGGTCAGTCCCTGAACCGGGTGTTCGAGCATCTCGGGAGCCAGGGAATCGAGGTCGATTCCATGCGCAACAAGACCAACCGGCTGGAAGAGATATTCATGGAGATGGTCGAATGACGCGCGAGAGCCTCGTCTGCTTCTACACCATCGCCAGACGGGAGACCACCAGGATTTTCAGGATCTGGGTACAAACCCTGGTTCCCCCGGTAATCACCATGACGCTTTATTTTATCGTCTTCGGCAGCTTCATCGGTTCTCAGCTTTCCGGCATCAAGGGCTTCGAGTACATGGCGTTCATCGCCCCCGGCCTGATCATGATGTCTATCATCACCAACTCATACACCAACACGGTGTCGAGCTTCTTCTCCACCAAGTTTCAGAAAAACATCGAAGAAATGCTGGTCAGCCCGACACCGAACTGGGTGATCGTCATGGGGTTTGTTTCGGGTGGAGTGGTCCGGGGACTCAGCGTGGGTCTGCTGGTATCCCTCGTCAGTCTGTTTTTTATCAGGCTGCCCATGTACAGTTTCATTTACACTGCAGTGTTTGCTTTTCTGACCAGCTTCGTTTTTGCCCTGGCCGGCATGATCAATGGTATCTTCGCCAAAAAGTTCGATGATATCTCCATCATACCGACCTTTGTGATCACGCCGCTCACCTACCTGGGCGGGGTGTTCTATTCGATTTCACTGCTGCCGGATTTCTGGCAGATGGTGTCCAAAGCCAACCCGATCATCTATATGATCGATGGCTTCCGCTTTGGATTCCTGGGGATTTCCGACATGCGCGTGGCCAGTGGTCTGGGCATGTTGCTCTTCTTTGCAGTCGTACTCTTTTCAATCAACCTCTATCTCCTGAAGAAAGGAATTGGTATCAGGAGTTAACCCGACATTCAGGTGTGCACCATGACAGAAATATATGTGAGTCTTACCTGCCCGTTCTGCATGAAAGTCATGCGGGCTGCAGAAGAAATGGGTCTGACGGAAGGTAAAGATTATGTAATTGTCGATGCCGCCCCCGGGACTCCGGGGCGCAAAAAAGTGGTCGATACCGGCGGCAAGTCCATGGTTCCCTTTCTAATGGACGGCGAGCACTGGATGTATGAGAGCGATGATATTATCGGCTATCTAAGATCGAAATTCGACGCCTAGCCGTCAACGGTCTGGTAAAGCTTTCCCTGAGTTCAGCCGATTACCTGCTCGTACACCCGTAGAAAATTTCCCCCCAGGATAGCTTTGATCTCCTTGTCGGAGTAGCCGCGCGCGACCAGTCCGCCGGTGAATACGGGCAGCTGGCGGTGGCTGCTGATTATATCGTAGGCCGGCAGCGGTTCTTCGAGCTGGAGGAAATCGGTGAATCCATTACAGATGTCAAAGCCGATGCCGACATGGTCGATACCGCAGATATTGACCACGTGATCGACATGATCGATCAGGTCGGCCACCACGGCCTCTTTCTTGTCCGGATCGACGAACATGTTCACCGAATTCATACCGATGACTCCGCCGTTCTCGGCTACCGCCGCAATCTGCTCATCGGTCAGATTACGCTTGGTATCGGCCAGGCTCCTGCAGTTGGAGTGGGAGACGACCACCGGGTGAGTGGCGATCTCCATGACATCGGAGAAACCCTCGTCGTTGATATGGCTTAAATCGATTACCATTCCGAGCTCTTCAGCCTTTTCGACAAGTTTGACCCCAAACGGGGTCAGTCCTCCCTTGCGGCCTTCTGCCACCGGCGCAAAGAAGGCCCCGTCGGCGACATAGTTTCTGCGGCTCCAGACCAAGCCCACGGCCCGCACTCCCAGTTCATAAAAGATCCGCAAAAGCCTGAGATCGTTCTGCAGTGGATCGGCTCCTTCGAGCGACAGAAACAATCCCACCTCGCCTGTTTTTTTAGCCGCCCTCGCCTCTTCGACACTGCGGCAGAGTCTGAGTTGTCCCGGGGACTCCTCGAATTCGTCGTGCAGGTGGCTGATCTGATCCAGCGCTTTTCGCAGCCCCATCTCCGGCAGGAAGTAGTCGTGTATAAACATTGCGCCGACCAGTAAATCGACCCCTCCGGAGCGAAAGTCTTTTATATAGCTGGTTTCTATCACCCTGGTCTCACCTCGCTCACGGCGCATGGCGACATCCAGGGGCAGGTCGAAATGGGCATCGACGATGAAGGCCTGACGGTGGAGCTCGGCCACCCGGTCGGATAGACTGTCATTCATGGTATCATCTCTTGCTGATCTGGTGAGTTAGAGGGTGAAGAGAAAAAACTTCAGCACCTCAAAATAGTCACCCGCTTCGAATCTGACGGTTTGTGGGGTGACCAGTTCGGCACCGGGGAAAAATGCGTTCTTGTAAGCATCCAGGGAACTTGAATAGCTGATCTCCACCTTGAAACGTTGAGGCAGCGACTGCAGGAAGGCTGATAGATCTCCAGCAAGACTCCGGTTCACCCCCTCTCGAATCTGCTCACAGGCGCTGTCCGGATGCAGGTTGACGGTGGAGTCACCACTGCCGAATTTAACTGCCACACGGCCAATCCCAGGGACAATTTCGGCGGCGTGGTCACAGAGCTCTTTATCTCCTGAAACGAAAATCACCGGCACCTTTTCATAGAGTGCGGTGTAGTAATTGATCAAGAATTCGGATGCCGGTCGACCGTTGATAGTGAGCAGCGCCACCTTGGAGCTCATGGTGTGGGCCAGCGGGTTACCGTCGCTGCCGCCCCGGGCGTGATAGCCGATCATGATGGCCGCGGTAAACGACGAATCGAGCTCCTGCATCATCATGTAAGGGTGGTGCGACCAGCCCCTAATAAGCCTGGTGTTTTCCGGCAGCTCTGAGCCGATTATATTCTTGGCGCTATCGTGCCCGTCCCTTATCCAGATTTCCTCGGCTCCTGCACCAAAGGCGCCCCGGCAGGCGGCAACGACCTCGGCGGTCATCTGTTTCTGAAACTCAGGATAGCGTTCGTTTCCCCGGGTAACCTCGTCCCAGTGACTGGTGCCGCAGATTCCCTCGAGATCGACACTGATATAGATTTTCATGATCTTTTTACCCCGTGATGTGAGGAGCCATTGAACCCTGAGATGCCCAGGCCAGGTTCATCCGGCAGTACGATTTCCGAGCCGCGATAGCTGATGCCGCCGGCAGCCGGGTTGCTGCTGCAGAAAAGTGGCGCATCCAGATCCATAATGCTGATGGTGCTGGTGGCAGCGGCAAGATGAGCGGCCGCGGTTACACTTACCTGGCATTCCATCATCGAGCCAATCATGCAGGGGATGCCTGCGGCCTCGGCGATGGCTGCGATCTTTCTGGCATTGTAGATCCCCCCGCACTTCATCAGTTTGATATTAATGCCGTCCACTGCTCCGATTCTGATGAGCTCGAGCGCCTCGGCCCCGGAGAAAACCGACTCGTCGGCATAGACGGGGAGCAGCACACGTTTTTTGACATAGGCGAGATCACGATAGCGACGAGCGGCCACGGGCTGTTCCATCAGTTCGACAGGAATCCCGCGTCGGGCTATTTCCCGCCCCACATAGACTGCTTCCTTGGGTTGCCAGCCCTGGTTGGCATCGATCCGCATGCTGACCTCACTGCCCACCGAGCGGTAAATCTGCTCGAGTCGTTCGATATCGAGCTCGGGATTGTTGCCGACCTTGATTTTCAGAATAGTGAATCCCTCGGCCAGGCGTGCTCTGCTGTCCTCAACCATTCTGTCGATGGTATCGAGACTGATGGTGATATCTGTTTCCAGGGGTTGGATATTGCCTCCCAGCAGCCGATAGAGGGGTATCCCCAACGATTTGGCCAGCAGATCGTAAAGTGCCATATCAACCGCTGCCTTGGCCGAGTTATTACCCACCAGGCAACGGTTGAGCCGCTGAAAGACAAGTTCGTGCCCGGCCAGATCCATGCCCTCGATAGCGGCCCCGATGTGGGCAACTGCATCTGCGATGGAGCCGGCTGTCTCCCCGGTGATGACTGCGGTAGGTGCCGCACTGCCGTAGCCAGTATACTCAGAGTCGGTCTCCACATTGACGAGTATGTTCTCGAGGGTGGTGACCGTGCGCAGGGCGGTTCTGAAGACCTGCTTCAGGGGAATTGAAATCGGTTCTGTGGTGATGCGTCGAATTTTCATGGGGCACCGTGATCAAGAGGGTAGCGGTTGACAGAAACGAGGGTGGCGAGATGCACTGGGCTGAAATCCGGATCCGATTGGCGGAAGCTGTTGTACCTGACCCAGCCGTTCTGTTCTTCCCGCACCGGGAGGCGGCAGCCGATCACCCCATTGCGGATAGCTTCGGCATCGGCTGCGGGCTGTTTATGTAGACTCACGAAATGGCTCCTTAGTAAAGTGGAACTATCCGTGTCCATATCTTCGTGAGCGAGCTGGTCGGAACCTATCCAGCTCATATACCCGTCAGCCTGCTTAATCAGCGTGAACAGCGGACCGGCCTCGAGCACTTCTACCCTTTCACCGAGGATCCCCGGGGAAATCACCTCGCTTGCATATGAGGCTTCCCGGTAGTGGCTGCTGACGCTGACATTTATCGCCGCCTCATTGTTCATGGCATCGTCCCCTGTTTAGAAGTCCTGAAACTGGTCGATTGCCTGTCGATCGTAGCCCCTGCTGGCGACCAGCAACTGACGGGTGTAGCTCTCTTTGAGCTCGCCGGTCTGCAATTGCTCTCGATTAATTATCTCCACCGTTTCTCCCTGATTCATCACCGAGATGGTGTCGCACATGTGCGACACAACGGCCAGATCGTGACTCACCAGCACGTAAGTGAGGCTCCGTTCCCGGCGAATCTCCTGGAGAAGATTCAGCACTTCCGCCTGGATCGATACATCCAGCGCCGAGGTCGGTTCATCGAGCAGAACGATCTCCGGTTCGAGGATAAGGGCCCGAGCCACGGCCACCCGCTGGCGCTGTCCGCCCGAGAGCTGATGGGGATAGCGAAACCTGAATTGCGGCCCAAGCCCCACCTCGGAAAGAACCCGTTCGACCCGCTGGTTGGCGTCACCGAGTTTATGGATGGCAATAGGTTCTTTCAGGGTGGCGTCGATGGTGTGCCGCGGATGCAGCGACCCGTATGGATCCTGAAAAACCATCTGGACCTTGTGATAGAAGGAGATGGGCCGTTTGTGGCTGAGTGGTGCACCGTCAACCTCGATCGAGCCGTACCAGTTGGAGAGCAGTCCTGAGATGCAGTTGAGCACTGTTGATTTACCGGATCCAGATTCGCCGACCAGGCCGAAGCTTTCGCCTCTGTTGACCAGGAACGAGACCTCTTTGACCGCGTGATTCTTGTCTGCGCCGTGACCGAACACCACATTGAGATTGTCTACCTTTAGCATCGTCTCTATCCGGTCAGGTTATGGTTGTCGTCTCCGAGCCAGGCATCGTCACGCTCGAGGACGGGCAGCTGGGTCCGGTCTCCGTCAATCTTTGGCAGACAGTTGAGCAGACCGCGGGTGTATGGATGGCGCGAGTTCTGCAGCTTGGCTGCCTCGATGATCTCCATGATCCGGCCGCCGTACATGATGATGATCCTGTCGCAGAAAGAAGACACCAGTTCCAGGTCGTGGGAGATGAAAATCAGGCCCATCCCGCGTTCGCTTACCAGGTCGTCAAGGATTGCCAGCACTTGAAGCTGCACCGTCACGTCGAGGGCCGAAGTCGGTTCGTCGGCAATCAATAGTCCCGGATCGGGAATAAGCATCATGGCGATCATGATGCGCTGCCCCATACCCCCGGAGACCTCGTGGGGGTAGAGCCGATAGACCTGTTCGGGATTACGGATCCGCACCGCTTCAAGCATTTTCAGGGTCTGAACTTTGGCCTCGTCTTTGGACACCTGGTGGTGAATCGTATAGGCCTCACTGATCTGCTTGCCGACCGTCCGAACCGGATTGAGAGAGTATTTCGGATCCTGCATCACCATCGAGATGCCCATGCCCCTGATTCGCCGCATTTCCTTCTCGGAGCAGCGTTGCAGATCATGTCCCTGGTAGACGATCTGGTCGGCCTCAATCCGGGCATAGGATGGCAACAGGCGCAGGATGGCCCGGCCGGTGACCGACTTGCCCGAACCCGATTCGCCGACGATGCCGATCTTTTCCTTGCCCATGGCCAGTGACACGTTTTTTACTGCTGTCACTTCCCCTTTTGGCGAAGGGAAGGATACCGAGAGATTTTTTACTCTCAGCAGCGTCTCATTCATCGGTTCATTCATCATTGATCTCAACTGTCGCTCTTGGGGTCAAGGACTTCCCGCAGGCCGTCGCCAAGCAGGTTGAAAGCCAGGCTGACCACAAAAATAGCCGTTCCCGGCATGGTGATCAGCCACCACTGATCAAGGATAAATGAGCGCCCCGCCGAGGTCATTGCACCCCATTCGGGAGACGGCGGCTGGGCTCCGAGGCCGAGGAATCCGAGGCCGGCGGCAGTCAGGATAATGCCCGCCATGTCAAGCGTCACTCGAACAATCAGCGAGGACAAACAGAGCGGCATGATATGCTTGGTAATAATGCGCAGCGGTCCGGCTCCCTGCAGCCTGATTGCCCGGATGAAATCGGAGTTACGGATGGTGATTGTCTCTGCCCTGGAGATCCTGGCGTAGGGTGGCCAGGAGGTAATGGCTATGGCGATGATGGCGTTTTCGATACCGGGACCGAGGGCGGCGACAAAGGCAAGGGCCAGGATGAGTTTGGGAAAGGCCAGGAAGATATCGGTAATCCGCATCAGCACCGTGTCGATGATGCCGCCGAAGAAACCGGCCACGGTGCCCACGAGGATGCCCACCGGGGCAGCGATTATGGCGACCAGTATGATGACGTACAGAGTCAGCCGCGAGCCCCAGACGATCCTGGAAAAGATATCTCTTCCGAGCTCATCGGTGCCGAACCAGTGGTCTGCGGAAAGCGGCTGCAGCCGGTTGGCCAGATTGGCGGCCACCGGGTCGTAGGGGGCGATCAGTGGGGCGAACAGCGCAGTGATTACCAGGGTAACGATTATCAACAGGCCGACCACTGCAAGACGGTTGCGGAAAAAGTCCAGCAGCCCCAGGTAGAACCTCCCAGAGGCTGCTTGAAACGCTGATCCCGGGGTGTCGGTCAGGAGCCAGGCCTTGGTACCATTCATCTGTGGTGATTGTTGACTCATGCCGCTACCTCGCCCTGGGGTCCATAACTTTGTAGAGAAAATCGGAAAGAAGGTTGACGCCCAGAAATATGGAACCGACCACGATGGTGGATCCGAGTACCGCATTCATGTCAGCATTGAGCAGGGAAGTGGTCAGGTAGAGCCCAAGTCCGGGCCAGGCGAACACCGTTTCGGTCAGCACCGAACCCTCAAGCAGACCGCCGAAGCTGAGGGCCACCACGGTGATCAACGGGATGGCGCAGTTGCCTACGGCATGGACCCAGATCACTTTCCATTCCGCCACCCCCTTGACCCGGGCGGTGAGGATGTATTCCTGGCGGAGCTGCTCGATCATAAAGGAGCGGGTCATTCTCGAGAGATAGGCCATCGAATAATAACCCAGCAGGCTGGCCGGCAAAATGAGGTGCCAGATTGCATTCTTCATGATGTCCCACTCTCCGGCGATGATGCAGTCGATGATCATGATGCCGGTGACCGGTTCAACAATATCTTCATAAAAGACGTCCAGCCGGCCGGGCCCGGGTAGCCAGTCGAGCTGAGCGTAAAACACCATGAGGGCCATTAGCCCAAGCCAGAAGATCGGTAGAGAATAGCCGAGCAGGCCGATAACCCGGGTGATGTGGTCGAGGATGGAGTCCCGTTTGACAGCCGAAAAGACGCCCAGCGGGATGCCTGCCAGGACGCCGATAATGGTCGCCGTAACCGCCAGTTCGATGGTCGCCGGAAACACCCTCAGGATATCCTCGGTCACCGGCTTGGCGGTGAGTACCGAGGTGCCGAGGTCGCCCTGGAGGACGTTGCCGATATAGATAACAAACTGCTGCCAGAGCGGCAGGTGGAGACCCATGGCGATGCGAGCCTTTTCATAGACCTCGGGCGGGGCCTTATCACCGACAACGGCCAATACCGGATCGATGGGCACCACCCGACCGATCAGAAAGGTGATCAGCAGCAGGCCGACAAAGGTGGTGGCGACGATGATCAGCAGCCTGAGCGTCTGGCGAAGCGCCTTTGTCAAGCGCCGTTTGGTGAGCATCTGCAGCATCTGTTCAGCACACCCAAACTGCCCTGCCGGCAACTGGTGGTATCGGGCAGGGTGGATGAGAATCGTGATCCTGCCGACCGGGCCATGCCGGCCGGCAAGGGAGTTTATTTACTTGGTTGTGTACTGGTAAAAGTTGCTGTCAAAGCTCGGGCCAAGGACAAAACCGTCGACATTGGCACGTTTGCCAAGGATCTCGATGTCTTGGAACATGATGACAAAAGGCGAAACCTGCTGGTGCTCGCGCTGGATCTCCAGATACATATCAGCCCGTTTCTTGGTGTCTTTCTCCAGAACGGCTGCATCTGCTCTCTTGGTCATCTCAGGGATATCCCAGGCGTTACGCCAGGCCAGCGGTTTGGACTTGGCATCATCGGAATTGTCCGGGTTGCGGGCAAAGGTATCAGCATTGGTGTGCGGATCCATGTAGTCCGGTCCCCAGCGTCCGATATAGATGTCATGGTTGCGGGCCCGGTACTTGGTCAGCGTCTGCTTGCCCTCGCCGGGAATAATCTCAAGTTTGACACCGGCCTGGGCAAAGGTGGACTGGATTGAGAGAGCCATTGAAGTGGTCGGCTCGGTGTTGCGGGTGTCCATGGTTACCGTGAAGCCATTTTCGAGTCCAGCCTCCTTCAAAAGAGCCTTCGCTTTTTCAACGTCAAGGGAAAACGGGGTCTCTTCAAGGGCGCCGAGGAACCCTTTGGGTAAAAATGCCTGGTGGATGGTGGCAGACCCGTCGAGAATAGTGGACTCCATACCTTTGTAATCGATCAGGTACTTGAGCGCCTGACGAACCTCGGGCTTCTGCAGGTATTGATTTTTCTGGTTCAGACCGAGGTACCAGATAGCGCCTTTGGCTTTTTTACGAAATTTCACATCGGAATTGTTGGCCATCCCTTTGAGATCATCCGGCCCCAAGTTACGGGCAATGTCGACATCGCCTTTTTCCAACAGCAAGCGCTGGGTGGCTGATTCGGCAATGTGGCGAGTGATGATCCGCTTCATTTTTGCCTTTTCACCCCAGTAGTTGTCGTTGCGTTCGTAAATAAGGGTTTCAGATGGTTTCCACGATTTGAGCATGTAGGGGCCTGAGCCGGCGTAGGCGGTCTTGAGCCAGTTGTAGCCCATATCGCCGTCTTTCTCGTGGGCCTGGACCTCCTTCATATCGATAACTGAGCCGGCCGTGGAGGTCAGACAATAGAGGAAAAAGGTCGGGGCATAGGGTTTGTCGATGGTAATTTCCACGGTGAAATCATCGATCTTTTTGATCGTTTCCTTGACATTGTCGGGGGTAAAGCCGAACTGTGTCAAAATGAAGGCCGGAGATTTGTCCAGAATCACCACCCGCTGCAGTGAATAGACCACATCGTCGGCGGTGAGCGGGTTGCCGGAAGCAAAAGTAACTCCTTTTCTAATCTTGAAAGTGTAAACCATGCCGTCATCGGAAATCTCCCAGCTCTCGGCAATACCGCCTGAGATGTCGCTGACGTCGTCAACATCAAAGATAATCATCCGGTCGTAAGTGTTGGCTGCATATTCGGCGGCCGAAAATTCGAAAATTTCCGCCGGGTCTAGGGTGATGATGTCATCGATCGCATTGGCGATGACCAGGGTGTCTTTCGGAGTCGCAGCCTGAACGGACTGCACCACGGCGAAAAACACCAGAAGTGCACACAAAAGAAGTTTTTTCATGGTTCTCTCCTATTATTAATATGAGGTTGTGCATCTCATACCGAGGGGGAGCGGCTCCCATGGCTGCCGCTCACTCGGCGGGCCAGACATCACTTGGTAATTGCAAATTTTGTCCAGAAAGAGATGGATTCATCCTGCCGCACGGCTCAGCGGCCACACTCGAAGAGGGTATGAGTGAAAACCATCTAAAATTTAGCTTAATACTGTTTAGCTCACTACTGCTTTGTTAATACTAAATTGCCGCTCATTTCCACAAGTGTTTATCACTCATTCCCGCGCTCTGCCGACCAGGCTGAGAAACTCCTCTTCGGAAAGGATAGTCTTTCCGGCTTCCCTGGCCTTGGTCAATTTGGAGCCGGCCTTTTCACCGGCCACCACATGGGTCACCTTCCTGGTCACCGAGGAAGCAATCGTGCCGCCGTGTTCTTTGACCAGTTTCTTGGCCTCGTCCCGGGAAAGTTTGGTGAGGCTGCCGGTGAACACCAGGGTGGCGCCAGACAGGGCAAGTTCAGCTGCCGCCTTCTGTGCAGCTACCGGGGAGACGCCGGCCTGGCTGAGCTGAGAGAGTATTTCTATGATCCTCTCGTTGGTAAAATAGTCGACCAGGCTGCGCGCCGCCTGCTCACCGATACCGTCAATTTCGATGAGTTCTTCCTCAGTGGCTGCGGCCAGCTTGTCCAGGGAGCCGAAGTGACTTTCGAGCAAAGAAGCACTGTTTTCGCCGATGAAACGTATGCCCAGTGCGGCGATGAAATCAGCTAGCGGCGGCTTTCGGGCCTGGTCGATGGCGGCCAGCACGTTATCAGCCGATTTTTCACCCCAGCCCTCAAGGCCTTTCAACACCTGCCTGTCCATGGTGTAAAGATCGGCGACCTCTCGAATGATCTTCTCCTCGTAGAGTTGCTCGACATAGCGCTTGCCGAGTCCCTCGATATCGAGACCCGCCTTGGAGCAGTAATGGATCAGCCCCCTGAGGAGCTGCGCCGGGCATTGCAAATTGGGGCAGCGGGTGACCGCCTCGTCATCCGGTTTGATCAAATCGCTGTCGCAGGCTGGACAACGGCTCGGCAGCTTGATCGGTGTCTCATTACCGTCGCGTCGATCAACGATTGGCTTGACGACCTCGGGTATCACATCACCGGCCCGCTGCACCAGGACCGCATCACCGACGCGCAAATCCTTGCGATCGATCTCACCCTGATTGTGCAGGGTCGCTCTGCTCACCGTGGCTCCGTCAAGATTGACTGGCTCCAGCAGGGCAACCGGGGTTACGGCGCCGGTTCTGCCCACCTGAAACTCTACCCCCGTCAAAGTGGTGGTGGCCTGGGTGGCGGGAAATTTTCTGGCGATGGCCCAGCGCGGTGCCCGCGACTTGACCCCAAGTCGGTTCTGGAGTCCAAGCTCATCGACCTTCACCACCATACCGTCGATTTCATAGGGGAGCTGGTGTCGAATCGAGGTGAGACGCTCAAAATGTCTGATAACCTCCACGATATCGATGCAAAAGGAGTTGTAAGGGCAGGTGGGAAAACCGATCTGGCGGAGATAGTCGAGCAGCTCGGTCTGACTGGCACAAGGAGTTGATTCTGGATCACCAACCCCGTAGGCAAAAAATCTGAGTGGTCGCTGGGCGGTTATCGACGGATCGAGCTGCCGCAGTGAGCCAGCTGCCGCATTGCGGGGGTTGGCAAAGGGCTGGAGCCCTTGAGCCAGCTGGCTGTCGTTGAGATCGGCAAAGCCCTGCTTTTCCATGTAGACCTCGCCCCGAACTTCAAGCAGATCAGAGTTGCTGCGCAGCAAGCTCAAAGGGATTGCCGTGATGGTTTTCAACTGGGCGCTGATATCTTCGCCGATGAGTCCGTCCCCCCTGGTCGAGCCTGTAATCAAGCGGCCCTGTTGGTAGACCAGTTCAACCGCGAGTCCATCCATTTTCGGTTCGGCAGAGAAACCGGTGCTCACCGGTTCGTTCAGAAAGCGCTCAAGCCGCAGGATGAAATCCCTGAGATCCTGGTCGGAGAAACCGTTTTCCAGGCTCAGCATCGGCAACCGGTGTGCTACCTGCTCGAATTTGTCAAGCGCAACACCACCAACCCGGCGGGTGGGTGAATCTTCAGCGGCCAGGCCGGGATAGGCCTCCTCCAGTTTCAGAAGCTCCTGAAAGAGCCGGTCATATTCCCCGTCCGAGATCAGCGGGTCGTCGAGAACATGGTAGCGGTAAGCGTGCTCGTTGAGCTCTTTGGTGAGTTCGTCGATACGCCGGGCTGCTTCCATCTGGTCAGGGATTGCTTAGCAGTTTCCCGGATTTGGCGACGTTGTTCCGGTCAAGTTCATCAAGCATCAGAAGTACGGTTTCCGGGGGCTTGCCGGTCTCTTTGCAAATAATTTTGGTAACTGCTTTGCTTATCTTTTTTTTCTGTTTCTTGGACAGGGTTCCGGCTACCCGGATGTTGACATAGGGCATGGTCTCTCCTCGGATTTCTGAATTAGTCTTGCCCGAAAAACCACTTCGGACTATGGTGCGGCGTATGCCGGGCGACTCGCGGTCGAGCGGCCTACCAGAGCAGAATAATTTTGATTATCAGCCGAGTCAATGACAGACCTGATGATTCATAAATAATCGAGTACGGCCGACAATTGAGCAGGGATAGGCCAGTTGGGCATATTTTTGCTCATGATCGGGCCTGTGAGAATAGATCCGGCTTTGCATTGAGGGGGAACTGAACCATGACACACATATTGGTGACCGGCGGTGCCGGCTATATTGGCAGCCATACCTGCCTGGAACTTCTCGAGCGATGGGACGAGATTACCGTGGTCGATAATCTCACCAATGCCAACCAGGAATCCCTGAACCGGGTCGAAAAGTTGACCGGTGGAAAGATCAAACTGGTGGTTGCCGACGTGCGCGATCGGGAGCGAATGAACGCCGTGTTTGCTGATGCAGAAAGGCCGATTGAAGCAGTTATCCATTTTGCCGGTCTCAAGGCGGTCGGTGAATCGGTTGAGAAACCGCTGCTCTATTATCAGAACAACCTGATATCTACCCTGGTACTGACGGAGGCCATGCTCGAGCACGGGTGTCGAAACATCATCTTCAGTTCTTCGGCTACTGTCTACGGTGATCCAGATAAAAGCCCCATCCCTGAGGACGCCCCATTGTCAGGCACCAATCCATATGGCAGGACCAAATTGATGACCGAGGAAATCCTGCGCGACATCAATCGGGCCCACCCGCACTTCAATGTTGCCCTGCTGCGCTATTTCAACCCGGTAGGGGCCCATTCCAGTGGAGAAATCGGCGAAGACCCCGACGGCATTCCAAACAATTTGACACCCTATATCACCCAGGTACTGGTGGGCAAGCTCAAGGAGCTTGCTGTCTTTGGCGATGACTATCCCACCGTCGACGGCACCGGTGTAAGGGATTATATCCATGTGGTCGATCTGGCCCGGGGACACGTCAAAGCCCTTGAAAAACTGAGCGACAACCCTGGAGTCGTGACTTACAACCTCGGTACGGGTAGAGGTTATTCGGTGCTCGAGGTGATTCGCGGATTCGAGCGAGCCAGCGGCAAACCGGTAGCCTTCCGCATCGCCCCGCGGCGACCGGGCGATGCAGCCAGCTGCTATGCCGATCCTTCCAAAGCAAAACGGGACTTGGGCTGGAGAACGGAGTTTGATCTCGACCAGATGTGCATCGACGGTTGGAACTGGCAGCGAAAAAACCCGGAAGGTTACTGATCCTTTACTATGTGGTTCATGGGGAAGCTTCTCAGAGGAATGCCAACCTCGCACGGCCTCAATGTCGTATATCAACTTATTGTATTGATTCCAAAATCTTGACTGATATCTATCAGGATTCGTTAAAATTCCAATATATTTTTCTTGAATTCGGTCGGTACGGGTGCTAATTTGCGGCATCTTTTTCACTATGCAACTTTTGCACAACACGACCAGATATGAGTTCGACGGTAATTTTTGGCTGCGGCAATACGCTCATGGGCGATGACGGTTTCGGTCCGGCGGTGGTTGACAAGCTCAATTCCGACGACGTCTTGCCCGCATCGGTGGAAGCCATCGATGCGATGACCGGTGTCCGTGAGTATTTGTTCGACTACCTGCTCAGCGAAGAAGGCCGGCCGAATCACATCATCATCCTTGATGCGGTGGATTTCGAGGGGAAGGTTCCCGGAGAAATTTTTTGTATCGAGTCCTCTTCCATACCGGCCAAGAAAATCCATGACTTTTCCCTCCACCAGTTCCCCACGGTCAATCTCCTGCAGGAGCTGGAGACAAACACGTCCATCCGGGTGACGATACTTGCCGCCCAGGCCGAATATATCCCTGCAGAAATAGAGCCGGGGCTTTCCGAGTCGATGCAATCAGCCGTTACCAAGGCATATGAACAGATATTACAGATTGTCCAAAACTAGCAAACGAGGTGACCATCAATGATGTATGAGTTTAGAGTCAGCGAAATGGCTGAAGAGTTTGGTGTTCATCGAAATACCATAAGGAACTGGATAAATTCCGGTACCCTCCAGGCCAAGGAGGGACCCGGACGCAAGTACCTTATGAAATTCGAGGACTACCAGCTGCTTTGCGAGAAATTCGGCCGAACACCGCACATCAAGCCATCTAGTTATGTGGATCCGGAGAAGATCCGCAAACTCGAGGAAGAAAGCCAGCGGCTTGAACCGATGGCGCTCGGGTATACCGACAAAACCATCTACGCCGACGCCAACTGGGCTGATACGTGCCTGACCTGCGGCACCTGTGCCAGCGCCTGCCCGATTGCCGGTGTAGACGGCCTGGATCCGAGGAAGATAATCAGAATGGCGGTACTTGGTCTTGAGGATGAATTAAAGGACACCAACTGGCCTTGGAAATGCACCATGTGCGCCAAGTGCGAAAATGGTTGTCCGGCCGGGGTGCAGATCATGGCGCTGATGCGTAGATTGCGTGGCGTCAGGGACCGCGACCTGGTGCCGGGGCCGATTCACAAGGGCGTGGTGACCTGTCTGGAGCGGGGCAACAACCTCGGCATCCCCAAAGATGATTTCATCTTTCTCTGTGAGGAACTTGGAGAAGAGCTCGAGGAAGAGGGTCTCGAGGGCTTCAAGACACCGATCGATGTGGTTGGCGCCAAAGTCCTGGTCACAGTCAACTCCAAAGAACCGTTTGCCGAGCCCGACGACATGAAATACTGGTGGCGGATCTTCCATGCCGCCGGGGAATCCTGGACCATTTCTTCGGAGAACTGGGAAGGGGTCAACTGGGGCCTGTTCTCCGGTGATGATGAATCCATGAAAACGGTGGTCGGGCGCATCGTCGACAATATGCGGCGTCTCAAATGCGAGGTGCTGCTTCTGCCCGAATGAGGCCACGCCTACTATGCAACCCGGTTCGGGTTGCACAAATGGTTTCCGGAAGCACTGAACGAGTTCAAGATCGTCTCGGTCTTCGACCTGTTGATGGACTACATCAAAGAGGGCCGCATCGAGCTCGATGCCAGCACACATGACCTGCGTGCCACCTATCACGATCCATGCAACTACGGGCGCAAATCGATGCAAGCTTTCGGGGTCGCCTACTACGAAGAAGGACGGATCATTACCAAGAAGTGCACCACCGACTACAAGGAAATGGAGCCCAACCGCGAATCCAACTACTGCTGCGGTGCCGGAGGCGGCGCCTGGGCCATGCCGTTTGCTCCCGAGCGGGTATTCTACGGCCGCATCAAGGCCCGGCAGATCCAGGAGACCGGCGCGGAGCTGGTAATCGCACCATGTCACAACTGTCGGGATCAGATGATGAAATCTCTCAATCAGGAATACGATCTCGGAATCGAAGTCAAGTATCTCTGGGAACTCGTCGCCGATTCCCTAATCCTTCCTGGACAGAAGCAGGAAGAGGTGGAGACTGGGGAAGCCGGCGACTAGACGGGCAGAAAATGATACGGCATTGGTTTCGGGGATGCCGGAACCTCAAGAATAGATAAGAGGAGACACCATGCTGGATACGAAAAAAGTCGGGTCGGTGATGATCGTCGGCGGCGGCATAACCGGTATGCAGACAGCGCTGGATCTGGCCGATGCGGGCTACTATGTCTACCTGGTCGAAAGCTCAGGAGCCATCGGCGGAGCGATGGCCCAGTTGGACAAGACCTTTCCGACCAACGACTGCTCGATGTGAATTATCGCGCCAAAACTGGTTGAGTGCGGTCGGCACTTAAATATCCAACTGATGACGCTGAGCGAGGTTGCAGCCATCTCGGGTGAGGCGGGAAACTTCGATGTAACCATAAAAGAACATCCACGTTACGTGGATATGGAGAGATGCATCGCCTGCGGGGAGTGTGTCGCCAAATGTCCCAAGAAAGTGGACAGCGAGTATGACGCGGCCACCGGCACGCGCAAAGCCATCTATGTTAAATACGCTCAGGCGGTACCGCTCAAGTACCAGATCGACGAGCGCAACTGTATCATGCTGAAGAAGGGCAAGTGCGGGATCTGTGAAAAGATCTGTCCCGCCGATGCAGTCAATTTCAAAGACAGTGAAAAGATGCATACTCTCAACGTCGGAGCCATCGTCATGGCACCCGGCTTCGAAGCCTTCGACCCGGCTGCGGCCGGTGTCTGGGGCTATGGCCGCTATCCCAACGTCATCACCTCGCTGCAGTTCGAGCGCTACATGTCCGCTTCGGGTCCCACCGAGGGGCACCTGATCCGCCCCTCCGACGGCAAGGAAATCACCAAGGTGGCTTTTTTGCAGTGTGTCGGTTCGCGTGACGAAAACAAATGCGGCAATGGCTACTGCTCCTCAGTCTGCTGCATGTACGCGATCAAGGAAGCGGTGATGGCCAAGGATCATGTGCCGGGGCTGCGCACCTCGATCTTCATGATGGACATGAGGACCCACGGTAAGGATTTCGACCGCTACTATGAGCGGGCCAAGGAAGAGTCCGGTGTGCGTTTTGTGCGCTGCCGGGTACACGGGGTCGAGCCCGAAGGGAACACCGGCGACCTGCGCCTCCACTATATCAACGAAGAAGGGCGCCAGGTAGAAGAGTATTTCGATCTGGTGGTGCTCTCCGTTGGTATGCAGATTCCTGGGCAGGTGAAAAAGCTCAGTAATCTGGCCGGGGTAAAACTGACCAGCGACAGTTTTGCCGCCACCTCGGATTTCTCCCCGGTTTCGACTTCCAAGAAAGGGATCTTCACCTGCGGCGCCTTTGCCGGCCCCAAAGATATTCCCCAGTCTGTCCTTGAAGGTTCCGCGGCTGCTGCCGCCGTGGCCGATATGTTGGCGCCCGCCCGCGGTGAGCTGACCCAGGAGAAGACCTTTCCGGAAGAGCGTGACGTGGGCAGCGAAGACCCGTGCGTCGGTGTCTTTGTCTGTCACTGCGGTTCCAATATCGCCGGTGTCGTCGACGTTGAGGCGGTGGCTGAATATTCCCAGGAGCTTCCAGGGGTGGTCCATGTTGAACAAAATCTGTTCAGCTGTTCCCAGGATACCCAGGATCAGATGATTCAGACCATCAAGCAAAAAGGTCTGAACCGGGTGGTGGTCGCTGCCTGTACTCCCCGAACCCATGAGCCGCTCTTCCGTGAGACCCTCAAATCGGCGGGTTTGAACGAGTACCTGGTGGAAATGGCCAACGTCAGGAACCAGAATTCCTGGGTTCATGCCGATTCTCCTGAAACAGCCACGGTCAAGGCCAAGGATCTGGTCAGAATGGCGGTCGCCAAAGTCGCCCGGCAGTTCTCGCTGCAGCCCATTTCGGTGCCGATCAAACAAAAAGGCCTAGTGGTGGGCGGCGGCATCACCGGCATGACCTCGGCGCTGAATCTAGCCAAACAGGGATTCGAGGTACACCTGGTTGAAAAAACCGAAAAACTTGGCGGCAATGCCATGTTCCTCGGCCACACCTGGTCCGGCGAACCGATCTCTGATAAGACCGTCAAGCTCATCGATGAAGTCGGCAGGAACGAGAACATCATCGTCCACAATGGTTTTGAAGTTACTGCAGCAGAAGGGTTCGTCGGCAATTTTCGCTCCACCATCTCGACCAAGGACGGCGTCACCAAGACCATCGACCATGGTGTCGGCATTGTCGCCACCGGCGCCCAGCCACTGCGTCCCAAGGAGTACGGCTACGGGCGCATCCCCAACGTGGTTACGTCGTTGGAATTCGATCGGCTCTTCAAACTCAAAGAGCAGCACGCGGTCAAGGCCAAATCAATCGTCTTCATTCAGTGTGTCGGTTCCCGTGAGAAGGATCGGATGTACTGTTCCAAGGTATGCTGCACCCACTCGGTACAGACCGCCATCAACCTCAAGCAGGAGGATCCGAGCCGGATGATCTACATCCTCTACCGCGACATGAGAACCTACGGTCAGCGCGAGTCGCTGTTCAAGAAAGCGCGGGAACTCGGCGTTATCTTCATCAACTACGAGCTGCACGGCAAACCCAGGGTTGACGTCAAGCACAAGAAGGCTCTCATCGAGGTCTGGGACCACGTCCTGCACCGGCCGCTGGAGATCGAGGTCGACATGGTGGTGCTGGCCACCGCCATCGTCGCCAATCCCGATGGTGACAAACTCAACAAGCTTTACAAGGTCTCGCTGGACGGCGACGGCTTCTACCAGGAAGCCCACGCCAAGCTGCGGCCGGTGGATTTCGCCACCGACGGCATGTTTGTCGCCGGACTGGCGCACTACCCGAAGCCAGTCGAGGAATCGGTGGCCCAGGCCCTGGCTGCGTCAGCCCGGGCGGCGACCCTGCTGTCCAGAACCGAGGTCAGCCTTGACGCGGTCAAAGCTGAGCCGGATTTACACTTCTGCGACGGCTGCGCCCTTTGCCTCGATGTCTGCCCCTACCACGCCATCGACCTGGTCGAGGAGCCCGGCGACAATGGCCAGATCCGCAAGTATATCAGCGTCAACAAGGCGCAGTGTAAAGGCTGCGGACTCTGTCAGGGAACCTGTCCGAAACGCGGTGTTGCCGTACAGGGTTTTACCATGGACCAGATCAGCGCCCAGATCGATGCGGCGCTGGACATCTGAGAATCTGGGTGAAAAGGGAATTGTCCCGTAATTATAAAGGAGTGTAGTAATGAGTTTTGAACCCACAATCATTGCTTTCTGCTGCAACTGGTGCTCCTATGCCGCCGCCGATCTGGCCGGCACGTCGAGAATGCAGTACCCGCCCAATGTCAGAATCATCAGGGTGATGTGTTCAGGCATGGTGCACCCGGAGTTCATCACCAAAGCACTGGACCAAGGCGCCGACGGCGTCATGGTCCTGGGCTGACACCTCGGTGAATGTCATTACCTGGATGGTAATTACAAAGCAATGGCACGTTCCGATATGATTGTCGAGCTGCTCGATGACTACGGCTACGAACAGGATCGTTTTTCAATCAACTGGGTATCCTCAGCCGAAGCCGATAAATTCGTCAGCGCCGTCAGTGAAATGACCGACAAGATCAAAAAGCTCGGTCCCGTTCACAGCAAGGCTCAAGCCGTGTGAGGGAGGAAGACATGGGAGTTACGACTGCTTTAGAATGGCTGAGTTCCTGTTCCGGATGCGAGATCGCCATCCTCAATATCGGCGAGGATCTGGTGGAGCTGCTCACCGACCATCTTGACATCGTGCACGCCCCGGTGATCATGGATCACAAGTATTTCGGACAGTGCGGGGACGAAGGCTCGCACCTGGAGATCCCCGAGGCGGTTGTCGGCCTCGTCAGCGGCGGCGTGGCCAACGAGGAACATCTCGAGGTGCTCGAGGAAATGCGTAAAAAATGCAAGGTCCTCATCGCGCTGGGTTCGTGTGCCACCCAGGGCGGCATCCCGGCGCTCATGAACGGTCAGAATTCGGCCGCCAGCTTCGAGGCGATCTATCAGAGCTCGTCAACCGATAAAGGGGCAGAGCTGCCGAACCAGGGAGTTCCGAAGCTGCTTGAGAGGACGTATGCACTGGACGAGAAGGTCAAGATCGACCTGATGCTGCCCGGCTGTCCGCCGAATCCGGCCCATATCGCCGAAGTGATCACCGCCCTGCTCGAAGACCGGGAACCGGAGCTGCCGACCAAGAGTGTTTGTGATACCTGTCCCACTAAAAGGGAAGGCAAGGGCATGGTGAATACGGTCAAGCGCTACACTGAAAATGTCGAGTTCGACCCGGAGAAGCCGATCAGCGAGATGCGCTGTCTGCTCGAACAAGGTTACCTGTGCATGGGGCCGGTCACTGCGGCCGGTTGCGCCAAGCGCGGCGCTCCGAGCTGTATCGACGCCCGAGTGCCGTGTCGCGGCTGTTTCGGCTCGGTCATGCCGAAGGGCAACCAGATGCTCGATATGATGAACGCCCTGGCCAGCAACGGCATCGATTTCAAGTCTGTGGTGGACCGCCGGTCCATGTTGAGGTTCAGCGGCGCCCACGGCAATCTGCGCCCCAAGCGCAGCACCGCCGCGAAGGAGGAATAAAATGGGTAAGGTATTGCAAATTCAACCGGTTACCAGAATCGAGGGACACGCCCGCATTTCGGTGCATCTCAACGATGAGGGTAACGTAGAAGACGCCTATATGAGCTTGATGTCGCTGCGCGGCTTCGAGAAATTCATCGAGGGCAGGCCCGCTGAAGAGGTGCCCCGGATCGTCAACCGGATCTGCGGCATCTGTCCGTGGATGCACCACACCGCCTCGAACAAGGCGGTGGACGGCTGTTTCGGCGTCACACCGACACCCACCGGCCACAAGCTGCGGGAACTGCTGCAGGTCATGGCCCATATCAACGATAAGATCCTGCATTTCTTTTTCCTGGCGGCTCCCGATTTTGTACTGGGTCCCGATGCCGACTATTCAGTGCGCAACGTGATCGGGGTCGTCAAGGCAGCCCCGGAACTTGCCACACAGGTGGTCAAGATGCGCCAGCTCGGCCAGATGATGATCGACCGCTTCGCCGGTAAAGCGATTCATCCGATTGCCGCGGTGGTTGGCGGCTTCTCCAAGCCGATGCTTGAACCAGAGCGCCGGGAGCTGCTCAAAGATACCAGGACTCTGCTTGACTTCTCCGAGTATGCCTTGGATTTCGCCAAGGAATACGTGTTCAACAAGTACATGGACGTGATCGGCGAGCTTGGAGTAATCAACACCGGGTTCCTCGGCACCGTCGACCGGGAGGACGGCTCTTTCAGGATCTACGACGGCACACAGCGGCTGATGAGAGCGGACGGCAGCTATGTCGATTTTAAGGGAGAGGATTACCTCGATTATCTCGGTGAACATGTGGAGCCGTGGGGTTACGGTAAGATGCCGTATGCCAAGTCATGGGATGAGGGATTCTCCCTGGATCTTGATGCACCCAAAGGGATCTACCGAGCCAACACCCTGGCCCGGCTCAATGTCTGCAACCAGATGTCGACGCCCAAAGCCCAGGCGGCACTGGAAGAATTCAGGGAGGCCTTCGGCCGTCCGGCCCAGGCAACCCTGCTCTATCACTATGCCCGGTTGATCGAGCTGGTATATGCCTGTGAGCGGACCATCGAACTGCTCGAGTGGGACGGCATTACCGGCACCGATGTGCGGGCCAAGGTGACTCCCGGGGCAGGTAGGGGAGTTGGGGTGGTCGAGGCGCCTCGCGGTACGTTGATCCATGATTACACCACCGATGCCGACGGCTGTATCGAGTCCGCCAATTTAATCGTCGGCACGACCCACAATATCGGGCCGATGAATATGAGCGTCAAGCAAGCTGCCACCTCGCTTATCAAGGACGGTGCCTACGACCAGGGAATTCTCAACAAAGTGGAGATGGCCGTCCGGGCCTACGACCCGTGAATGTCCTGCGCCACTCACCGCCTGGATGGCGGAATTCCCATGGCCGTAGAAATTATCGATGCCGATGGTAAGCTGGTCGATACCATCACCAACTGAGGATTGGAACGGACGGCATGGCAGCAGTGCCGTCCGATTACCTTGACGGCGTAATTATTTTTGAGTATCACACTAGTGGCCTAATCCCAGCGCAGTGAAAAAGGGGTTCTGCTGCGTCTCCCGTATGAGGTTGTACTATGATTGCAAAAGAAAAACGATCCACCAGATCACAGGTACGAGCAGAAAATCCCAGCGGCGCCTGTGGCAATGTGGATCACATGACCATAGACGAGCTCAAGGCTCGGGCCGTGGACGATAGTTTTGACGGCAGTTGTCCTGCCTGCGGCATGTTTCATTTAACCAGAGCTGATATCAAAGCACTAGAGGCAGAAAAAATCAGCGAATCCGAATATTTCACTGAAATGAGAAAGGAGGCTGAACAGGCCTGATTTTCTCGCAATCAACGTTTCGTGCGCTCAGCGTTGCCGCGGTCATGATGCAGAGCGCAGGGGTGAGCAATGGCGATTCCTCTAAATTTAACTGAGCAGCCATTTTCGACCACGCTGGTGGAGGAACTCCATGAGCTGGTAGATAGGCCGATCAGGGTGATGGTGATTTGCGGCACCCAGACCCGGACACTGCTGAAGTATAGTGATGAGGATATAGTGCCGGACGATCTCGAGATCGTCACCGGTCCGGGCTGTTCCATATGCGTGATGCCGGCTGGACATATCGACGCGTTCGTAAAAATTGGCCGTCAACCCGACGTCATCACCGCCACTTGTGAAGACCTGCTCAGGGTGCAGGGCAGCCAGGACTCACTCGAATCGATAAAAGAGAATGGTGCCCTGGTCGAGGTCGTCGATTCCCCGATGGAAGCGCTCGATCTGGCGCGATCACACCCCGATAAGATAGTAGTTTTCACCGCGGTGGGTTTCGAAGGGGCCGCGCCTGACGTGGCCGAGACCATCCTCGAGGCAGCCTCGGAGGGAATCGAAAATTTCTGTGTCATCCCTTCCATCAGGCTGCTGCCTCCCTCACTCGACTCGCTGATGAGCGACCCCGAGCTTAATATCAGAGGGCTGCTCTGCTCGGCTCACATCATGAGCATCACTGACTCCCAGGCCTACTCCGATCTGGCCAGGCAGCACCACCTGTCCTGTGCCGCAACAGGCTTCAGTATTGACGAAATCCTGCGGGGTCTGATATCGATCGTCAAACAGATCAGATCTGAAAAGCCGATCTCCGCCAACCTGTTTAACGGTGACGGTCAGACCGAGGAGACTATTCGCAGTTCCAGGATCATGTCTGAGGTCTTTTTTGCGGTTGAGACCGACTGGCGCGGGCTGGGCAGCATCGAGGGCAGCGGTTATGTGATCAGGGATGAACTTTCCCTCTATGACGCCATCAAGCGGTTCAATGTCAGATTCAAAGCAGGAGATGAAGAGTTTCAATGCAAATGTGCCGAAGTGCTCTCCGGCCGGCTTTCACCAGACGAGTGCCCTTCTTTCGGTATCTCCTGCACCTCGAGGCATCCGGTCGGTCCCTGCATGGCAGCCCAGGAAGGGCCCTGCGCCTCTTATTTCCGCCACATCTTTGGCAGGATGTAGATCTATCTACTCTATCTAAATTAGTTGGATAGTTCCTAACCGGTTGCTTCACGCGCCGAGGGGATGTATTTGTGCGTGTGGTGACACAATTCAATAACATCACCAGCTTTAAAACACCTTGGTAAGATGAGAAGGCAGGAAATTAATGTTGTCCCCTCTGCAAATCCAGACCATGATGTCGGTGAAAAGAATGGGATAGCTTATGCTGCTGCACTCGGCGGTCTGTTTACGAGGAGCCGGTTCGACAGGGTTTCCTGGCGCATAACAAACTCGGTCCAGGTCCAGGGACTGTTTTCTATGCTGGTGCCGATGGTTTTGGAAACGCCGTCATTGGTTTCCCACA
>JABDQA010000223.1 GCA_013042475.1 Desulfofustis sp. | reverse complement strand
TTGTACTCCATCAGCGCCTTGAGCCGTTCCCGAGAATCTTTCGACAGGTGATCGACAGACGGGACCAGGAGATAGGCAAAGGACTGGGTTGCGGAGCGACCGACTCGACCACGGAGCTGATAGATCTCGGCCAAACCCAGCCGATCGGCTCTATTAATTATAATAGTGTTGGCACTGGGGATATCGAGTCCCGATTCGATGATGGTGGTGCTGATCAGCACATCTATTTTGTTGTTGACGAACGCCACCATGATCTCCTCGAGTTCATTGCCCGCCATCTGTCCATGGGCAACGGCAATTCGGGCCTGGGGGACGAGTTTCTGCACAGTTTGCGCCATGCGGTGAATGGATTTAATCCGGTTGTGGACGACAAATACCTGGCCGCCCCGCAACAACTCACGATTCACTGCCTCCTTGATCACAAGATCGTCGTAGCGGGCGACAAAGGTTTTCACTGGCCGCCGATGTTCCGGTGCTGTCGATATGACGGAAAGATCGCGAATACCGAGCAGCGAGAGCTGTAATGTCCTAGGAATAGGTGTTGCAGTCAAGGTCAGTACATCGACTTCGGCTTTGAACCGTTTGATCTTTTCCTTGTGGGCCACGCCGAATCGGTGTTCTTCATCAATTATTAGCAATCCGAGTTTGTTGAAGCAAACATCCTTGGAGAGCAAACGGTGGGTGCCGATGACAATGTCGATTGAACCTTCATCTAGACCGGCGACGATTTCCTTTTGCTCCTTTGCTGATCTGAATCGATTGAGACTGGAGATCTTTACCGGAAAGTCCCTGAGCCTCTCAGCGAAAGTTTTGGCGTGCTGCTCAGCCAACACCGTGGTGGGTACCAGGATTGCGACCTGGGATGAGTCCTCGACGACTTTGAAAGCGGCCCTGATCGCAACTTCAGTTTTACCGTAGCCGACGTCGCCACAGATCAGCCGATCCATGGGGCGAGCAGTGGTAAGGTCGCTGATGGTGTCGTTGATGGCCTGGTATTGCCCGGGCGTTTCATCAAAGGAAAAGGATTCTTCAAGTTCTCTGAAAAATTCACCCGGTGGCGAAAAGGCCCTGCCGTTGCGGATCTCTCTTTGGGCGTAAATATCCAGAAGATCCTGGGCAACTTTCCAGACTTCGTCGGACACTTTTTGTTTGGTGGTTTTCCAGGATTGGCCGCCGAGTTTGTCGATTCTGGGTTCCTTGTCCGAGAGCCCCTCGTAGCGACTGACCAGGTTCAAGCGGTCCACGGGGACATAGAGTTTATCGCCGTCACGGTATTCGAGCAGCAGATAATCGTTGGTGATCTGCTGCAGGGATATGGTCTCCAGACCACGATATATGCCGAGACCGTGCTCACGGTGCACCACCACGTCTCCCTGCTGGAGCTGGGCAAAGGATATCGGCTCACCTAACGGTTTGCTGGCACGTTTCTTATAGCCTATCCTGCGCTCGCCGAAGAGTTCGCTCTCGGAAACCAGGTGCAGCCCTTTCTCTTCCAGACTGAAGCCGTTCTGCAGGGGATGTTCGCAAAGATACACAGACCGTTCTCCGGGTGGATCGAGCCGATCGAGATCAAGCGGCGGGACCAGCACCTGGAAGGTAAAATCGTACCTGCCCAGAAGTTCTGCCAGGTTTTTACAGCGTTGGGCCGAGCGGCAGAAGATCACCACCATGTCTCCACGTTCGAGCCAACCATCAAGCTGAGAGGCGAGAACTTTGAGCAGGCCGTGCTGCTTTCTGCTGTAAGCTATTTCCTGTTTGAGGAGCTGATGGTTGCTGGTCTTCAGGGTAAGCGGGGCGACTTCGTCTGCATAGAAATCAGTGATGCCAAACTGCTCGAAACGCTCCAGGCAGGGGCTCAGCTGCTCCAAACCGATAAATAGGTCATCCGGATCAATCGCTGGCTGATTGTGAGTGACGGCACTTTGGTAATTGGTCTGGATGCGTTCATGAACGAGCGCAGCCTGGCCGCTGAGCGCCTCTGGTTCATGCAGCAGCACACCGCAGGCGTCGGGCAGGTAATCGAGTATAGTGGCAGTTTTCTGCTGGCTTTGGAAAAAGGGCAGAAAAAATTCGATGCCGGCAAATCTTCGACCGCTTCTGATGCGCTCCCCGAGTTCATGGGTTTTTTCGGACGACCAGTCGCGCTCTTCGGCAAGCTCGAGCCAGCGGCCGCTAAGTTGATGCAGGGCGGCTGGATCATGTACTGGCAAAACTATATCGCTGACTGGCAGAATCACCGCTTCTTCACAGCGCCCCTGGGAGCGCTGGCTGAGTGGGTCGAAGGGTTTTATCGACTCGATGAAATCACCGAAAAAGTCGAGCCGGATAGGGCTGTCAAGCAGGGTTCCGTCTGGCAGATAGAACGGCGGTGGATAGATATCGACGACACCGCCCCGGACGGAGAAGTCGCCATAGCTCTTTACCAGTGAAACCGATTCGTATCCCATACTGATGAGTGAAGACTGAAGTTCGGAGAGATCGCATTCTTCCCCTTCCATGATCAACTCGGCGTGATCCTGCAGCAATTTCGGGGTCATAACCCGGCGCAGCAGCGCTTCGATTGAGATTACCAGTATGTAGGGAGTGGTACTTTGGGTGAGGTGAAACAGGGTTGAGAGTCGCGATGCCGTGGTGTGCTGATCGGGGGAGAGTGGGGTATAGGGCGGGATCTCGTAGCCCGGAAAGGTGATGACGGGACGATCCGCAAAGAGCGTGAGATCCCGTTCCAGCCCATCGATCATCTGCTCGTCAACCACTACGCAGCAGACTGGTCTATCGGGAGCAACATTGGCGCAGAACCAACCAACTGCGGAGCCCCTCAACCCGCTGATAAGGCGGGCGCTTTGTTTAAGCAGCGGGGCGGGGTAGGTCATGAAAAAAAAGTGCCGGCTGCGGAAGCGCGACCGGCACCAGGTGCTGAATGATTTGGTTGATCGGTATCAGAACTGCCCTCCGACGGTAAAATCCCAGACATAATCAGGCTCGTCTTCCAGGGGATCGGGGTTGTATCCCCAGACCACGCGCAGCGGCCCAATCGGCGACAGCCAGCGAACCTCGACCCCGGTACCGACGGCCACGTCGCGGCCATCGTCGAAATCTATATCGGTGGCGATTGAATCACCGGCATCGAGAAAAAGCACGCCGTATAAACCCTGATCCTTGAGCAGGGGCAGGACGATCTCAGACTGGACATACCACATCTGGTCGCCACCAACCCGATCGCCGGTATCCGGATCAATCGGACTTACCTGGGCGAACTCATGACCTCGGATCGTATTGATGCCTCCCAGGTAAAAGCGCTCATAGACGGGTAATTTACCATCTTCATTCTCCCATACTTGACCGGCGGCACCGAGGAAATGGAAGACCGTGCCGTAGACAATGGGGAAATACCAGCTGGTCTTTCCCTCGCCTTTGGTAAACTGGGAATCGCCACCAAACGGTCCACCGGCGTACTTGAGCGACAGAGAATTCCGCGAGCCTTCACTGGCGCCGTAGAGGCGGTCCCTGGTATCCCTGACGAAAGACACTTTAACTGCGGAGGTTACCGGCACGTTCTGCGATTCCCGGATGATGAAAGAGGCGTCGTCATCCACATCGGTGAGCTCGGTATCGGTATAGCTGTAGCTCTCGAACATGCGCCACTTTGCCCAGAGCGGATGTCCAAATCGAATGGCGCCACCCTTGGAATCCTTGGTGTAATCGTCGTATTCCCGGGTCCAATTGAACAGGTCGATACCGGTAGAAACTTTGGAATCATAAATCCTGGGGTTGGTCCAGCTCAGGTTGAAGCGGCTGCTCCGGCCGCCGACATTGGCACTCAGTGACAGGCGGTGGCCCATGCCCAGAAAATTGTTCTCGGAGATCTCACCCATGAGGATCAGATTGTCAACCGATGAGTAGCCAGCGCCGATACTAAACTGGCCGGTGCTCTTCTCCTTGATGTCGACCGAGACATTCATCTTTGATGGATCGAGCGCCGGCTCCGGAGTGATGTTGACCTCTTCGAAAAAATTGAGCCGCTGTAGGTTCCTGTTACTGTCCCTGATGCCCTTGGTGTTGAACACGCCGCCTTCTTCGATTTCGAGCTCGCGCCGGATGACGTTGTCCCTGGTTCTGGTGTTGCCCCGGATGGCGATTCGGCTGATATAGACCAGGTCGCCTCGATCGACAGAGAGGGTGATGTCGACCCGCGAACCTGACTCCGAAATATCCATCTTGGGTCGGGCTTCAGCAAAGGCGTAGCCCTGCTCGGAATAGTAGTCCTGGATCCTTAAAATATCGTCGCGCAGGGTTTTGCGGCTCAGATACTCCTCGCTTCTGATCGCCAGCATGGACAGGAACACCTCTTTCTCACTGATCAGATCGCCTTCGAGGTTGACGGTGCCGACTTTGAAGCGCGGTCCTTCTTCAATTATAAATTTGATATAGAGCCACTCTTCTTCCTGAGTGATCACCGGCTCTCCGACTCTCGCCTCGAGGTAGCCGTTGTTGTGATAGAAAGCGACAATCCTGGCCGAGTCCTGTTCGAGTTTGCCTCGGTCGAGCAGACCCGCCTCCGTCAACCAGGAAAGGAACCATTTGGTTTTCGTCTCAAGAACATCTTCAAGATCGTCGCTGTCGAAGCTGTCATTGCCTTCGAAACTGATCTCTTTGATGTAGATCTTCTTGCCTTCTTCAACCACAAAACGGACGGCAGCGGTCTCGGGGGTTGGGTAACTTATATTGGGAGTGACGGTGGTATTGTAATAGCCTTTCGACTTGTACAAAGTTTCTATGGCCGCCGCCGCTTCGTTAACCCTGGCCGGATTGAGAATCGAATTTTCCTTGATGGTGATCACCTCGGTGACATCATCGTCATCAAGTTCGTCGATACCCGAAAAGCTGACCGAGGAAATGGCCGGTTTTTCAACCACCCGGAAGGTCACGACTTTGCCGGTGTCGCCATCAGTGACGTCAATCTGAACATCATCGAAATAGCCCATCGAGTAGATGGCCTTGAGATCGTCACGCAGGATGGCGGGATCATATGTGTCGCCGGCTTTGGATTGTATCTTTCTCAAAATCGCTCCGGAGTCGATCCGGGCGTTACCATCGGGGGCAATACGCCCGATCAATTGATCCCGCTCGGCATAGGCGATGACCTCATCCATGACTTGTCCGATGATGAGTTCGAGTTCTGCCATCGATCCGGCTTCCTTAAAAAAATATCTGGGATTCTCCGGATTGAGCACGTCGTAAACCTTCACGTCTATACTTATCTGGCTGCCGATAATTGTGACCGAACCGGCGGCCACGCTGTCCAGGCCGGTCACTTTGGCTATGGAGTCCAGGGCGGCCGTATCGGGCGGCCATTTAGTGTAATCGACCAATTCTTCAGCCTCTTCCCTGTCCAGCATCTGGAAATTGTTGAGCAGCAGCACATTGGTAAGATTATCGTCAACTTTATCGGTTAAGCTTTCATCCACAGTCTGGGCGATGATCTGAAACGGCAGGAAGGCTGTGTTTTGATCAACTGCTAAAGCAGGTGAGGCCATTGACGCTCCCAGCCAGGCAACAGCAATAAGAAGTAAGACACGGTGCGCGGATAGAAAAATTCTCGATTTGGTTCTTTGAGCAGTCATGCGCTGTTCCTTCTCCAGAGTGGAGCCACGTGTTCGTGGTACTCCTTTTCCAGCTATATCAGCCTGATAATCAGTTAAAAAAGCAACAAAAACCCGAATGGTGCATTATGCCATGTTTACGGAAAAATGCAACGCAGGTGAAGGTGCTCTCAGTACCAGGAGGCAATGACTTGCCGCTCTCGCCTTATCTCCTGAGGAAAAAAATATCTATGTGGTGGAGGACAATTCGGTGGTCGGAAAAGTAGGTATGGTCGATTTGCTCAAGGCGAACCTGCTCCAAATTCTTTTCCCCCCATATTGCTGCGGTTGTGGTCAGCCATTGGTGGACACTGATGACCGAAATTGGTGCTGTTCTTGCCTAGCCCGGGTGGTGTATGTCACGTCACCGCTGTGCCCGTTATGCGGAATGGGGTTGTCCAGCGATGCGGGGGACCACGATCGCTGGTGCTTCAGCTGTCTGAAGCACCAGCCACCCTTCGATAAGGCCCGATCACTAGTCCAATACGGTGACCCCATCCGCACCCTGCTACACCGACTCAAGTTTAACGCCGACACCAGAGTAACTGCCGGATTACGCAGCCTTGTAAAAAAAGGGGGCGGTTGTTTTGAAAACAAGGAGTATGATTTGATTGTGCCGGTCCCGCTGTTTCCTGCCCGCTTGAGAAAACGCGGTCTGAACCAGGCGTTGGTGCTGGCTCGTATTTTCTTTGCGGATCAATCAGAAAAAATCGATCCGACTATTCTCATAAAGGCTAAAAACACACCTGCCCAAAGTGGTCTCGGCGGACCTGCAAGAAGGAAAAATCTGGTCGGATCGATCCTAGTTAAACCGGGTACAAAACTGGAAAAAAAGAGAATATGTCTGGTCGATGATATCTTCACCACCGGTGCCACCGCCTCCGAGTGCAGCTTGATTTTAAAAGAAAAAGGCGCCGCCAACGTGGATGTGGTAACCTTCGCCCGGGCATGAACACCATGAGGATTTGCAAACTGATTCTTTTCAAAAAAAAATGGTGGGTCGATTTCAGCCAGGTCCCTTGAAAACAGGGGGAGACCCATACTTTGGTAAAGATAATTTAAGTAATATTTATATACGTGTCGTATTTGCTTATAATATTAAATTTAATTCTTTTATTAAGTTGTTGAAAAACTCACCCGTACATTTCTAAAATGTTAGGATAGCGTTGAAAAACCCTGACCGTTTCAAAACCTCATCCGACAAAAGTTTGGTACACCTGGCAGTTGTCATCCCTGCGCCTGCGGGTACTTTAAAGCACCGTTGATAAGATATTCTCATCTCATAAAAATCTCGACAAACCGTCTTTGACCTTCGCTTCGAAATAGGGTTTATCAGCAACCATATTCTTGTTCCTCGGTTGTCTTCTTGGAGAGAAGCAAATCCGTTGTCAGTACCTGTGAGTGTATTTGCGATCTGTGGGATTATGATATGTCCCACTTTCAATAATTTTATATATGTTTCCGGCCAAATGGCCTGAAACAACAGTTATTAACTATTGAATTGTGCGATAATGGTCTGGGAGAAAGCAAAAGCAGCGTTGCAGGATCTACTGTCTGAGTCCGTTTACAGTCTCTGGATCGAGCCCCTCAATCTGCATGGTAAAGAGGACTCGACACTAGTCTTATCTTGCCCTGATCGTTATTTCGGAGCCTATGTCAGACAGAACTATCTTGAGCTGATCGGCCGGAAAATATCTGAAATTGACGCCTCCATCAAGACGGTTACAGTTACCGAGTCTGCCCCTTCAGCGGCCATCGATCATCCTGTGCAAATGCGCCTGCCCTCGGTACCCTCGGGTAAGTCAGTAGTACGTGCACTTCACCCACGTTATACTTTTGTTGATTTCATGGTAGGTCAGTCCAACATTCTGGCCCAATCAGCCTGCCGCTCTATGTCGATGCTCGATGATTCGATAGGCCCCTGCCTGTTTATTAACAGCACCACTGGTCTGGGGAAAACACATCTGACCCATGCCATTGCTCATCAGCTTCTCGAGACGCAGCCCATGGTCAGGCTCCATTATCTGACTGCCCAGCAGTTCGCGTCGGAAATGGTCGTCAATATCAAGACCAACAAAATGGATCATTTCAAGCGCAAGTATCAGGATCAATGCGATGTTCTGCTGGTGGAGGACATGCAGAACCTGACCGGCAAGAGTAAAACCCAGGAGGAGCTCAACGAAGTGCTCGACTGTCTTATTAAGTCTGGCAAACGGGTGGTCATGACTGCCAATACGAGCCCGAGGGAGCTCAAGGGAATCGACGATGAATTCATCTCCCGCATGTCGTCGGGTCTTGTCACCTCGATTCAGAAACCGGACCTCGACACCCGTCGAAGGATTATCAGCAGGAAGGCTCAACAGCAGAATGTGGAGCTCCCCCAAGTGTTCGTCGATTACCTTGCCAGGCACGTGAAAGGAGATGTCCGCAAGATCGAGTCAACGATTATTGCCATCGGTGCGAGGGCGGCGCTCAACGACAATACAGTTGATGAGAAATTGGTGGAAGAGGTGGTAAAATACCTCGCAGGATCAACACCAGAGTTGACCTCTCGGGGAATAACCGAGCTGGTTTCCGACCAGTTCAAGCTCAGCCTCGAAGAGCTGCGCTCGAAAACGCGCAAACGGGCTATTGCCTTTCCCCGCCAGGTGGCCATGTACCTATGCCGCAAACACACCGAAGAGACCCTGGCTGAAATCGGCAAAGTGTTCAATCGCGATCACTCGACAGTCATGCATGCGGTCAAGGTGGTTTCTACCCTCAACAGGCGAGATGCGTCGGTGGCCTCCCAATTGAAACTGCTGAGCGAGAAACTGCAGCGGCTCTAAGCGACTTTCCACGACAGAAAGGCGGCTCCTTTTACCTGCGACGGTGCCTACCCATCCCGCCTAAGAGCTGCTTCTTGGCTCTTTCTTCGGTCTTTGCCTGTGCAAATGTCTTGAATTTCTGAGGTAACAGTTCCCGTGCTAGAAATATATCTTTTTGGCCTCTGCCTGCTCCTGGATCTGTGTTGTCTGGGAGATAATTGTTTCACCAACTGAACAGGCGGTCTTGATCATGTCATTGAGGCCTATTCCTTCCCACCCGAAGCCGCAGACATAGAGTCCGGGGTTTTCACGGACCAGATCATTGCGCCACTTTAGCAGCTGGGGATAGCCTTTCTCCAATTGGGGGATGCCGCCGGCAGGACGCAACACGCGTGTGTAGGTTGGGTTATGGGGAAGTGCGAGAAGGCCTTTGACATCCGTCAGTGCATCCTGGATCAGCGTCTCGTCGTCAAGCTCCAACCGTTCAGGGTGTCTTCGCCCGCCGACCAGCGTTTCAAATATGATATGGCCATTTGGGGCCCGGTTGGGGAACATGTTTGAGGAAAACAACGTGCCCAGCGTGAACCGTTGTTCCCTTTCAGGAATCAGAAAGCCGAACCCGGGCGGCAGTGTGGCCCCTTCGAAACCGAACACCACAGTGGCTATCCAAGCTTCTGGAATCTGTTGCAATGGTGAGGTGTCATCGACCGCGGTAAGAAGTCTAAGACCCTGATTAACCGGTAAGGCCAGTACCAAATTGGCGGTCTGATACGTGTCATGCACCGTTTCCACCAGCCAGCCTTTGGCGTCTTTCTGAATTCCAGTTACCTCGCAATTGAAGGAGATCGACTCCGGGCCCAGTATTTCGGCAAGACGCTGGGGCAGCCGAGCCATTCCGTCAGGGAAACTGGTCATTGACGGCATGGAGAGCTTCTGCTTATTGCCTTTTTTTTTGCGTGCCTGTAGGATTTTAGCCAGCACTCCGCGGATGATGGAGCCATGCTCTTGCTCCATCTGCCGGACCCCGGGCATCACCGCATCTATTTTGAGTTCGTTGTAATCGCCCGCATAGGTGCCTGTGAAAACCGCGTCAACATAGGGAAGCAATGCTTTGCCAAAACGGTATTCTGCCCACTTAGCCACCGTCGGCTCACCGGCAAGGGGTTCTTTGAAGAGCTCGCCAGCTACCCTGAACTTGTCTTTCCAGGGGATCAGGGGAGCCCTGATAATCTTCAGCGGGGACTGCGGAATCATCATCAGTTTCGAATCGATGCAGACGTAGCGTACAAAAGTTTGCAAGGATGCCCGGACGCATTCCGTTTCAAGTCCGGTTTCCTGCAGCAGTTCCCTGCTCTCAATGCAATTGTCCAGAAACCCATGTGGACCCGATTCTGCCAGATAACCATTCTCCGTGAAGGAGCTGATCACTCCGCCGGCGCGAGCAGATTTCTCGAGCACCATTAACTGATGGCCCGGGTGCTGATGTTTGAGTTTATGACCGATTACCAGGCCGGTAAGTCCGGCGCCGATGATGATAGTATCTTTACGATGATGCATACAGTACTGTTTGAATCTCCGAATTTATTTTGTCGCGTATTTGATCTATCGCGTATTTTATCTATCGCATACGGTTGTTATATCGCTTAATAGCCAATTGCAGCGAATTGGCGCACCTGTAGTGAGTAGTACCCCAAAACCAATCGAAAAGCTTTGTAATGGTTTTTCCAGAGCCTTTCACCATCGGGGGGCGGCTCGTTGACGAGTGGTTGCCTGGGGTCTTGAAGAAATAAATATTGCTCCGCAAGCGACCGAGTTTGTCAGGTATGACGACCATATGGATGGACAAAACAAGTGGTATAGCGGCTTTTGCAACTGACGCCGTAATCCACCTGCTATAAACCTCTGAATCGGTGCATGTAAGGGATGCGAAACCTTTTCCGGTAATGGTTGACAGCGATTTATCCATGGTTAACATTTTGCCCGATTTAACAGGGTAGCTATGGGCTCCGCCTGCGTGGCTAGAGCCCGACAATTTTCATTTACGTACAATAAGAGGTCATCATGAGCAGCGCAACAACCCATGAATTTCAAGCAGAAACGAAAAAATTACTCGATATTGTCATCAACTCGCTCTACACCGAGCGGGATGTGTTCGTCAGAGAGCTAATATCGAACGCGGCGGACGCGTTGGAAAAATACCGGCATGAAAGTTTGACCAGGGATCAGGAAGATCTTTTTGACTCCCACGTGCCGCTTGAGATCTCCATCGATCTTGATGAAGAGAGGAAAGAGCTGACCATTGCCGATACTGGTATTGGCATGACCGGTGATGAGCTTATCGCCGATCTCGGCACCATCGCCCATTCCGGTTCGAACAGCTTTCTTGCCGAACTGGCGGAGGCGGCGCGCAAAGATGTCAGCCTCATCGGCCAGTTTGGTGTCGGCTTCTACTCTGCCTTTATGGCTGGCGCCAAGGTAAGGGTTCAAAGTCGTTCCTGGGACGGCTCGGAGGGGCATGAGTGGTCATCCGACGGTACCGGTTCATTTGATATCAGCGAGTGTCCCGGCCTACATCGAGGCACCAAGATTATCATCGCGCTGAAAGAAGGATGTGAGGATTACGCCAAGAAATGGAAAGTGGAATCAATCATCAAGCAATATTCCGCTTTCGTGCCATTTCCCATCAAATTGGAAGGAGAGACGGTCAACACCGTCCAAGCCCTGTGGACCAGGAATAAAGCCGAAATCGAAGACGAGGAATACCTCGAGTTTTATAAATTCATTGCCAATGCTGCTGATGAACCGACCTACCAGCTTCATTTTTCCACCGACGCTCCCCTGGCCATCAATTCGCTGCTGTTCGTCCCCAAGGAAAATTTCGAAATCATGGGATTTGGCCGGGTCAGCCCCGGAGTCAACCTCTACTGTAAACGAATTCTCATCGACCAGCATTCAGAAACGATCCTGCCCGAGTGGCTCAGATTCCTCAAAGGGGTTGTCGATAGCGAGGATCTGCCGCTCAATATCTCCCGGCAGGCCCTGCAGGACAATGCCCTGGTGGCCAAAATCAGAAAGGTTATCACCAAGCGGTTTCTCAAATTCCTGGCCGAAGAGGCTAAGAAGGACGAGGAATCGTATCTGAAGTTCTGGGAGACCTTTGGCATCTATCTCAAGGAAGGTGTGGCCAGCGATTTTGAATTTCGCGGCGAACTCGGTAAATTGTTGCGGTTCGAGTCATCAAAATCAAAGGAATCGATCCCTATTGGCCTTGACGAGTATCTGCTGAGATTGGGGCCGGATCAGGAAGAGATCTATTACATAAACGGACCAAGCAGGACGGCGATAGAGGCTGGTCCGTACGTCGAGATGTTCAAAAAGAAGGACATTGAAATCATTTACACCACTGAACCGATCGACGATTTCGTACTCAGCCATCTGGCGGACTACGAGGGAAAGAAGTTTGTTTCCGCCGACCGAGCCGACTTATCACTCGACGATAAAGGCGAGAACAGGGACGCCCCGCAGGACGAAAATGATCAGGCGCTCGATGAAAAACGAGGCGAGGAATTGATAAGCTGGATGAAGAAGACCTTGAACGACAAAGTTGCCGATGTTTCCATATCTTCCCGTCTCGTCGATTCTCCAGCGATGATTGTCAATCCAGACGGGTTCATGACTTCTTCGATGGAGCGGGTCATGGCCGTCGGTCGGATGGAAAAGGGGCTGACTGGCGAGATCTCCAAAAAGAACCTCGAGATAAATACCGCCAACGCGCTTATCTGCAAACTGGCCGATCTGGTTGATTCGGATGAAAGCTTCGCTGCTGAGGTTGCTTTACAGATCTACGACAACGCAATGATTCAGGCGGGTCTGACGGTTGACCCCCTGGAAATGGTGGAGCGCAATTACAGGATTTTGCAGAAGGCAGTTGACTAAAAACGCTGACTCTCGCCATCTCAGGTGCCGGGAATCCCCGGTAAATCAGAGTTCTTATTGCCTTTCAAAGTCTGGCGGCGACGCACATTAAAGTTGAAAATTGCGCTGCTACAGGCTATAGAGCATATGTTTGCTATTCTGCCCGGCGGGGCTAACGAATCACAATTCAGTACGAACACGCATGCGTCGTGTCGGGAAGACAGGGAGAGGAATTCTTTGGAGATATTATGTCGATGGTGAAATGGTTTGTCTTGGTAAGCCTTGGAGCCATCCTGTTGTCCGGGTGTGTCCACGAACCGGTTAGACATCTGGCTTCTGACGCCAGTCTGATCAGTCCCGGGGCATCGACCAAAACGGATGTGCTGACCTATCTCGGCGATCCCGATGAACGACAGGAAACAGAGGCTGGGGCTGAGCGCTGGCTTTATTACGAAGAGCATCTTTCTACGGCACAGCGGACATTATACGTAGGCAGATGGTTTGGTCCTCAAAGCGTCAGCCGGATTATCGTCACTTTCGATGGCGAGATGGTCACCGATATTCAGTATAACGCCTCCGAGACCGGCGAGTTCGAGCGGGAACGTGACAAGGCCGGGAAAGAGTAACGAGAGTGAATGACAGATTCGCAACCATTCGTGACCGGATGGTGCAGGAACAGCTTATTCCGCGAGGCATTTCTGACCCGCAGGTGATCGAAGCCATGCGTGCAGTGCCGCGCCACTGTTTTGTCGATGATGCCCTGCAGTCCAGGGCCTACGGGGACTTTCCCCTGCCCATCTCGGCCGGTCAGACGATTTCCCAACCTTACATTGTCGCGTTGATGACAGAGGCGCTGAAACTCACTGGATCGGAGCGGGTTCTGGAAGTGGGAACCGGTTCCGGGTATCAGGCGGCAATCCTTTCCAGACTCTGCAGCCAGGTTTACACGGTTGAGCGTATAAATCTACTGCTGGCCGGGGCGCGCAGAGTATTTGACCAGCTGAGATACTTCAACATCGTGGCCAAACTTGACGATGGAACCCTGGGCTGGCCCGAGCACGGTCCTTACGATGCAATCATTGTCACTGCAGGCGGCCCAGATGTTCCCGAGCCTCTGATCGACCAGCTCGAAGAAGGTGGACGACTGGTAATTCCGGTTGGTGATCAGCATCTGCAGGTGCTGCAATTGCTTGAGAAAAAGGAAGACGAGGTGCAGATCAAAGAGCTTGAAAAAGTGAGATTCGTAGATCTGGTCGGGGAGCATGGCTGGAAATAGTACCACAGGGACGGCCAACGGCCCTCTGAAACGGCTCTATGATTATTGCATGGAATGGATTGCCGGGCCCTATGGCGTCTGGACCCTATTCATCATTGCCTTCGTCGAGTCATCCTTCTTCCCGATTCCGCCTGACGTTTTTCTGATTGCCATGTGCATTGCCGCACCTACCCGCGCTTTCAAGTACGCAGCGGTGTGTGCCGCCGGATCTGTGCTTGGAGGCATGTTCGGCTACTGCCTTGGCCTCTGGTTCATGGAGTCATTGGGACAGCAGATCATTGGCTGGTACGGACTTGAAGATAAATATCTCAGTGTCCAGAATCTTTACCAGAAATATGATGCCTGGGCGGTAGGGACAGCAGGCTTTACTCCTCTGCCATACAAGCTGTTTACTATTACCGCAGGGGCATTTGAGATAAACTTTTTCACTTTCGTAATCGCCTCGCTGGTGTCGCGCTCGGCCCGTTTTTTTCTTGTCGCCGCCATTATCTGGAAGTTTGGAGCGCCAATGAAAAATTTTATCGACAAATATTTTAACATTCTTTCCATTGCCTTCATGATCCTTCTGATTGGCGGGTTCGTACTGATCAAATACCTGCTTTAACCTCCTCCCGGTTCGTTTTTGCGACTTCAGCGCCTGTGTTATACTGGTAATATCCTGACCACAATTTCGATCTGAGGCATAGAGCTTATGCGATTGATTCTGGTTCTCAGCCTGTACTTCTTCCTGCTGGCATCGCCGAGCGCAGCAGTCTCGCACGAATTGCACTTGAAGGATGGCAGGATTATCCACACCGATTCAATCATAAGAAAAGACTCCCGATTGAGCTATCAACAATTTGGCGGCACGATCACCATAGATCTTTCCGATGTCGAAAAGATAATTTATGATCGATTGCCTGCCGCCCGGAGTCCGGTTCCATCTTCTCAACTGCAAACTCCCGGCGGTGCTGCCGATGGCACTGATCTGGAGCAGGCCTTGAGCGAAAAACTCGCCCCATCCACTCCCATCGAGATGGCTAACCTGGCAGTGGTCACCATCGTCACCGAAGCGGGATATGGATCTGGATTCTTTATTTCCAACGATGGGCTGATCGTTACCAATCGGCATGTGGTACGAGGCAGTCAGGAGGTTGACAGGAAAGTCAGGGAAAATATGAGTGAGGCCGCCCAGCGCCTGAATAAATTACAGACCAGCCTCGATCAGGAACGCATAAGGATAGAAAACTACAGGAAAAGGCTGGAAGATTACAGGATTCGCCTGGGGCAGGCCATGACCGATAATCGCGAGGAGATAAGTCCCCAGCAAAAAGCTGAACTCAAGACAGATCTGAACAAGCGTGAACGGACTTTCAACGAGTGGCAATCCGATTATTCAACCAGGAGGCAGTCCTACCGGGCAGCGCTGACAGAGTTTAAGCGCAATCAGCGGGAGTACAATCAGGCCAACAAAAGCCTGGCGAATCAGAACAGATTTGAAGTAGTATTCGCCGACGGCCGGCGCGAGTCGGCGGTTTTTTACGGGGTCAGTGAAAACTATGACCTGGCTCTGCTGAAACTAAATGGTTTTATAACCCCCTATCTGCGTCCCCAGAATGAAAATGAGCTGACTCTAGGCCAGGACGTCTATGCCATCGGTTCTCCGCTCAAACTTAACAACACGGTGACTTCAGGAGTAATTTCCAGCAACAGGGGCGATTATATCCAGACAAACGCTGAGATCTATCCTGGTAATTCAGGGGGACCGCTGGTCACCGAAGATGGCCGTGTCGTCGGGGTGAACACCAAGAAAAAAATAACTGAGAAATTCGAGGGCCTGGGGTTTGCCATAAAGTTTTCCCGAGCTCAGACAGAATTCAGTAACTATCTGAATTGACGCGTATCAGAGCTCGGTGATAAATACCAGTTCATCATCGCTAGAAAGATCCTCAGAAAATCGATACCCTCCTCCATTGAAATTACTGAGTGTATCCACCTCATTTACCTGGTTGGTGATAAACCAGTCAACGAACATACCCCTGGCCCGTTTGGCATAGATGGCGATTGACCTGATTTTGCCGTCCTTCTTCTGTTTGAATGTCAGGGTCAGCACAGCACCTCTAAGCTGCGCTGCAGAGATCGAGCGAAAATACTCTTTCGAGGCGCAATTTACTAGGCAACTGCTGCCGGTCTTCTCTAAGTCAGAGTTTAATTGTGCCGTCACCGCTTCAGTCCAGAATTCGTAGAGGTTGGCCGCCGACTCGACCTGCAGTTTATAACCCATTTCAAGACGGTAGGGCTGCATCAGATCTAGCGGTCGCAAAACGCCGTAAAGCCCTGACAGTATCCTTACTCGGTCGTGAGCGCGAAGTAATTCCTCGCGGCGGTATTCCTGCCAGTGAATTTCGGAAAAAACGTCACCGGCGAAGGTCGAAAGAGCTGGACTTGCCGATGTTTCCAGGTGGGGAATGGTAAAATCGAGAAATCTTTGAAAGGTACTCTCTGCCAGTTTGTCGCTGACCTTCATGATTTCTTTGATCTCTTCCCCGCTCAGTTCCCGGCAACGGTGCAGGAGGGCTTTTGTTTTAGCGAGAAGCGGCGGCTGTGACAGCGGCACATCCTGTATAGGGGCAAAATTCTGGGTCTTGGCGGATGAAAGAACAACAATCATGGGCTCGGCCTTGAGTGAATGTTTTTCTGAATTTTTGACATATTTCAAGATTTTATGCAATAATAACCAAAAGTTGTTCGGCAACCAGATTCATGATCGATCCGAGGAGTCAGTCATGTCAAAAGAAGAACAGAACCAGCTGAATTCAGAGGCCGTAGAGGAGAATTTAACCAGTGACGATCTGGCGGCGGCAATTAGCAAAGCAGCTTTGGCAGGAAACTTCAATGAAGCTGATGCGCTGCGGGAGCGATTGATCAAAATTGACCCGGTCAATCTGAAACTGATCGTGTCCACCGGGGAAATAATCGAGGATCAGAAGACCAAACTGCTCGACAAAGATCATCTCGCCGTGTGGGACGCTCTCTATGGAGATTTGACTGAGGAGGAGTCCAATGGGCTGTTTTACAGTATGGAATCTGCACTTCTGGACACCAACAAACTGCTGCAGGTCCAGGGCAAGATCAGCAACAGGCTGTTTTTTATCGACAATGGCAAGGTGGCGCTGTTTTATCGTAAGGATGGAAAAAATATGATCGCTGCCCAGTTGGGGCGCGGCGATATCGTCGGTGAGTCGAGTTTTTTTGAAATATCACTCTGCCCGCTCTCAGCTGCCACCCAGGCGGAGACCAAACTCTATAGCCTGACGCGCAGTGCGGCGGAGGCATGGCAGGAGGTGCATCCCGGCCTTTATGAAAAGGTGGCTGAATTCTGCCGTAAACAAGGCAAAAGCGGGGAGGCGATTGCTGCCAATGAGTTGGACCGACGTTCGACCAGGAGGCATCCAATCTCGGGCGTAGCCGGTGCAGTGGTGTTGCAAAAAGACGGCAGTCCTGGAGCGAATCGCTTCAAAGGGGGGCTTTCAGATATCTCCCAGTCCGGGCTCTGTTTCGATATCAAATGTTCACGGCAGGAAACGGCCCGGGCACTGCTCGCCGCCGAAGTTGAGCTGGCTCTGGAGTTTGACGAACGGCCGCAGGCACCGCTTCAGATCAAAGGTCAAATCACCAAGGTCGGCTTTCATCTGCACAATGATTACAGCGTCCATGTCAAATTCATCGAACCCATAGCCGAGTCGACCTTCAAGACGCTGCCTTGTCAATGGCCTGAAGATGAAGAGAGCGATGAATAATCCTCAATTTATCGAGCTGCAGTATGCGAAAGCGGGTGTTCGTCTAGCTGATCCAGTCGTCGTCCTCCTGTATGGGGGCAAAGCCACGGCGCATGGTGTTTTCTGAGACCAGTTTCGGGTCCATGAACTGCAGCAGATAATCTGGTCCTCCGGCTTTGGAGCCTACACCTGACATTTTGAAGCCGCCGAAGGGGTGGCGTTCGACCAGGGCTCCCGTGGAGCCACGGTTCAGATAGAGATTGCCGACGTTGAACGAAGAACGGGCCCGTTCGAGATGTACCGGGCTGCGTGAAAAGACGCTTCCCGTGAGAGCAAACCGAGTGGCGTTGGCCCATTCCAGCGCCTGCTCAAAGTCCTTTACCTTCATGACGGCGAGCACTGGACCAAATACTTCCTCCTGGGCAATCCGGTGCTCCGGCGTCACGTTTTCGACAATGGTGAGCGGCACATAGTAGCCAGTGTCGGGAACATCGCGGCTGAGCAGCAGCTTACCTTCCTGCTTGGCGATTTCAACATAGGACACGTTGTTCTTATAAGCCGCTGCGTCCACCACTGGTCCCATGAAGTAAGCCGGATTCTCAGCCGGCCCGATGGCAATTGAACGGGCCGCCTCAACCAGTCGGCTGATGAAGCGCTCGTAAATCGGCTCGACGACAATGACCCGGGAGCAGGCAGAACACTTCTGTCCCTGGAAGCCAAAGGCCGAGTAAATGACCTGCCCGACCGCTTCATCCAGGTCGGCGTCGTCGTCTATGATAATACCGTTTTTTCCACCAAGTTCGGCAATCACCCGTTTGATCTGGGCCTGCTCGTTGCCAACGGCGGAGGCTCTGCTTAAGATTCTATGACCGGTCTCCATGGAGCCGGTGAAGGCAATGAGTGAAGTGTCTGGGTGTTCTACCAGATAATCGCCGATCACTGAGCCACGCCCGGGAATATAGTTGAAAACACCATCCGGCAGACCGGCTTCCTTAAATATTTCCTGCAAGGTATTGCCGACCACCGAAGCGGGACCGGCGGGTTTATACAGCACCGGGTTGCCGGCCACGATGGCGGCTGCTGACATACCGCAACTTATTGCCAGTGGGAAGTTCCACGGTGCAATGACCGCTGCAATACCCTTGGCCTGGTATGAAAGCCTGTTGTCTTCACCGGGCGCACGGCCCATTCGCCGGGGCGAGCTGAGCCGGATCATCTCGCGGCCATAGTATTCGAGGAAATCGATCGCTTCCGCGACATCGGCGTAAGATTGATCCCACTGTTTGCCGACTTCAAGTATCTGCCAACTGCAAAGTTCGTATATGCGTCGGCGGGCAATGTCCGCCGCTTTGAACAGATAGGCAGCCCGTTCCCGGCCGGCCAGCTCAGCCCACGAGGCTCGGGCAGTGCGTGCTGCCTCAAGAGCTTGATCGACTTCGGTGATGCCGGCCTGGCAAATGGTACCAATCACCTCGGTCGGTTCGGCCGGATTCACCGAATCGAGCGTGTCGTCGGTGCTCACTTCCTGGCCTCCGATAAACAACGGGTATGTACGTCCCAGCTGTGTTCTCGCATCGGCGATCGCCGATGCGAAGCTACTGCGAACTTCGGCTTTGGTAAAATCGGCCATCGGTTCATTGGAGAACGTGGTGACAGCAGAGTTGACGGCTGCTTTCGCTTTTTCTGCAGGAGTCTGAGACTCCAGTTTCTCGAGGGTAAGGGTCGGATTCTCGACCAGGGCCTCGATTTCAGCTTCCTCCACAAAGGTCTGCCGTAAAAATGATTCATTGGCAGTGTTTTCCAGCAGTCTTCTGACCAGATAAGCCATGCCCGGCAGCAGGTTGCCGTAAGGAGCATAAAGTCGAACCCGTTTGGCGACATTGAGCAGTCCTTTACGGACCGGCTCAGCCATACCGTAAAGGACCTGAAATTCATAACGGTCCTCGGGAACGCCTATCTGGCGAGCCATTTCCATCGCCGCAGCAATGGAGCGAATATTGTGGGAACCGCAGGCATAGGAGCAGACATCGTGGTTTTCGAGGATCATCCTGGTGTGTCTCTCAAACGCGGCATCGCTCTCTGCTTTGATGGTGTACACCGGAATTTCCCATCCGTTCTGGCGGGCGACTACTGTTTCATAATCCCAGTAGGCCCCTTTGACCAGCCTGATTGAGATGGGCAACCCCTTGGAGCGGGCCCAATTGAGCAGATCGGTGAGGTCCTGGTCAGTGTCAGTGAGATAGGACTGCAGCGCCAGACGAAGTCCGGGGTAATCCTTGAATTCGGGTTCCGACCGAAGGCGGCGATAGAGCTCCAGGGTGATGTTCTTGTGGTGATAGGATTCCATGTCGATGCACATGAAGCCATCAAGTTCTTTCACCCTTCTGTAGATGGGAGTGAGCCGGGTTAAAATTCCACGCACAGAGCCCTCAAAATCTTTGGGATCGGCCTGGGAGAAGAGTGCCGAGGGCTTGACCGAGACGTTTATCAGCGAAGCGTAGCCCCAGTCCTTGTCATTCCCTCCGCCCAACGGGTGCCAGGAACTACGGGCCGCCTCGAGGGCATCAAACAATGCAAGGTATTGCTGCATGTAGGCGTCCGCCTCGGTTTCATTGACAGTCGCTTCCCCGAGGATGTCAACGGTGAAGGCAAACCCATCCTTGCGCAATTTGTGGATCGATTTGACCGCTTCTTTGGTGGTTTCGCCGATGATGAAGGAGCGGGCCATTTTTTCGATATTGGCCCTGATCGTGCGTCCGAGAATGGCACCGGTGAGGCTGCCGCCAAACCCGGCACTTTTGGCGCCCCATTTGAGAATCGACGGGATGTCCTCGGTATCGCTGGCGAAATATTCCTTGATGTGCCTGGTCAGTGAGGAGGAACTGTTCAAGTAGGGCAGCACATCGACAAAACGAAACATCTGAACTTTGAACTGCTCATTACGCATACACCAGTCCATTACTTTTCCTGTCCAGAAATTCTTGTTGAAAACCGAAGGCGCCTCGCCTTTGATGCTGAGCAGGAATTCCCTGCTTTTTTCGGCAATCCGGCTGTCCAGGTGGTCGCTACTCATGGTGTCCTCTTTAGTTTAACGATTTTATACCCCGCCGCTGTTCAGGTGACGGGTCAGTTGCTCTACTGGTATGGCCTGGGTTTCCTTGACGGTTTCCAGTACCAGGGTTGTTCTGGTATCGCTCAAGCCTTCAATCTGGCCACATTTTTTCAGTAAGGCCCGGAGATCAGAAGCATCTTTGAGTTTGGTCTTGACGAGGTAGTTGTAGTCGCCGGCAATCCAGTGCACTTCTTGGATTTCCGGAATCTCGGCAAGTTGTTCGCCGATTTTGGTACTGCCGACACTGTCGGAAGTCAGTATGTGGATAAACGCGGTGACGGTCAGGCCAAGCTTGACCGGGTTGAGTCGCACTTCGTAGCCTTCGAGAATGCCCTTTTTCTCGAGCTTGCGTACCCGTTCCAGCACACCCGACGGAGCCATCTGCAGTTGCCTGGCAAGTTTGGCGTTGGAGATTTTTCCATTATTTTGAATAATATTCAAAATATGAAGATCAATATCGTCTATCATTCGAATTATCTCCTTTATTGATGAATATTATACAAATAATATTTAAAAGTCAATGGGCTCGCACCGCTGTGGCGACGCCCGCACAAACCTGCTTTATGGTGAGGGAGGAGGTGATTCCGAGGGGGTCAGGCGGAATAGCACAAACCCGCCATCGCGTGACAGCTCCACCGGACTCAGGCCGAGATTCTGCAGTCTTTCAAAATAGAAAGCGGTGGTCAGACCAACCTCGATTTCCTGTTGGGCAAAGAGTCCAGCCAATTCTGGCCAGTCGCGCTCGTCATGATCGACGGTGAGGCGGCCCGAAACAAAGTTGACGCTTGGCCGGTCGTCAATCTCATACATGACGATTCTGCCATCTGCAGGGGTCAGGATAGCTGCCTCTTCGGCAAGCCGTGCAAGGGGTTCATCCATCAGACGATTGTAGAGGGGAATAATCAGGAAAAAAAGCGTACAACCGTTGACGAAGGCGCTAAGCAGCAGGGCTTCGAATTGTCTGGTGCCCCCAAATGTGCGGGCTCGCAGGATGAGCAGGGCGGATCCAAGGAAGAGCAGTCCGGCAAGGTAGGGAATAAAACCGAGATCCACAGGTTCGAACAAAACCGGTACCTTGTAAGCATCTTCTCCCAGAACTTCAGCTAGATAAGGATAGAGCAGCGGCAGTCCCAAGCACACGATACCGAGCAGACCCACAGGAACGGCTCCGAGCCAGGCCGCAAAGATCCGGCCGGGTCTGGCTGCACCGGCTGGCTGATCGGACTGGGGGTGGCGTTCAAAAAAGCAGGTGGCCACCAGGGCGAAGCCTGGAAGTGCCGGTAGGATGTAGTTGGGGAGCTTGGTGGCGGCTGCTGAAAAAAAGAGCAGAACGAGCAGAGAAAAAATGATGAATAATCTTAAATAACGCAGTGCAGGATCACCCTTGGTGGTCAGTGGCAGGTGGAGAAAACCAAGCAGCAGATAGCCAAACCAGGGCATAAAACCAAAGAAAAGCACGATCAGATAGTAGAAGAATGGCCCGCCATGACCTTCCATGGTTGAGGAGAACCTGCCCAGGTGATGCTCGATAAAGAGCTCCTTCATGAAATTGAAGCCATCCGGGTGAAACAGGCCAAGCAGCATGTACCAGGAAAAGCCGGTGACTACCAGAATAAGTGTTCCTGGAATAAACCAATTTCTTTTAAAGAGCAGTGTGGGTTTGCCGATTGAGACCAGATAAATGAGAGCGGTGACAATGGGAAATAAGGCGCCGATCACGCCTTTGCTAAGCATGGCCAGCCCCGCTGCCAGACAGCCACACCAGAAGAGAGATGCACCGCTGCCGTGGGCAAGAAATCTTTCCACACCATGCCAGGAAACCACCAGACAGGATACCAGAAAGAACGTCAGCAGCATGTCGGTCATTGCCACTCGGGCCAGATAGAGAAATATAATCGAGCTACCCAACAACATGGTTGCCTGAAAGGCGATACGCCTGCCCAGCGGCGCTGCCGCCCCGAAATAGAAGACCATCAGCGTGGCAAGCGCCACCGCTGCATTGAAAAATCTGGCACCCAGAGGAGTGATGCCGAACAACTCATAACCGAGCATTTGAGCCCAGTAGAGCATGGGCGGTTTCTCGAAAAAACCATCACCGTTGAGTTCCGGGATGATCGGCTCCAGCCGCTCGAACATGGCGCGGGAGACTTCGGCGTAGACCCCTTCGTCATAGTCAATCACCACAGGAGCGTGCAACTCGGTAAAATAGAATAGAGAGAAGACAAGCAGCAGCGCCGCGGGATAGAGAATTGAGAGAAGTCTGTTCATCGTCGTGTCAACGCAGGTCTTTTCTGTATTTCCAGTAAATTCTGAAGAGCTCGACTGGAATCTTGGGCAGATACGCTAAAGATATCTTTGATTCACCCACATCGGCCCACCGCTGCAGGGGTATCTCGTAAATCATCCCGGCGGCCTGTCGCCTCCCAAACAAGCCAATGATCCTGGCAAAAAGCTCCACATCGAAGAGCCAGGAAGAAATAAACGGTTCGGCGAAGATCTGTCTGGCCAGGTCGGTTTTGATGATTTTGGCTCCGCACTGGGTATCGTGGACCGGAAGTTTGAGGATGGCATTGATCCAGAAGGCGATTACCCGACCTGGATAGTGACGGTACCAGTGACGTTCTATTTCGGCACCGAGTCGTTGAATTCGTGAGCCGAAAAGCATTTTCCTGGTTGGGTCATTGCTGTATTCGATAAAAGAAGGGATCTCCGACAGCGGGGTGGCCAGGTCCCCATCCCAATAGCCGACATGGTCGGGCTCGTCTTCCAGGGCCAGGAGGATGCCCTGGCGCACTGCTTCTGCTTTTCCCTGGTTAGTGCCAAGGTGCAGGACGCGGCTTTTGGCCCCCGTTTGAGCATCGATCTGTTCGAGTTTCACGGCGGTTTGATCAGTTGAACCGTCATCGACAAAGATGAAAAACAGATCGGCGCTGCCGCCGAGAAAGGAGACGAACGGACCGGGGCTTAGCCGGTGTGCCTCGTTGAAACAGGGGATTACGATGGCGATCAAGGGGCTCCTTTTCGGTTGCCTGCAGAAACGTGAGCACGGGTACACGGTGCAATGCATTGAAAATATTAAAATACGAATTGAAGCGCAAGTGATTAACACCACCTGCGGTAGACCTTCATTTACTGTTTCCTTGACTGGGGACAGCAAACCTGTCGAAGGAAAAATCTTTTTGGTTGCAGGTAACCCGAGAATACGCTAGTGGAAATCAGTTTACATCCACCGGCACCATGCTGACCCTGAGGACCTGGACATTATGAGAATACAATGACTCAAGTGAAACTTCTATTTGTCGTACTGGTGGTTGGCGCTGCCAGCATGGCAATCGTCACCCCCCACGATATTGATCTGACCTCATGGCTCCATGGGAAAAAAAGCCAGGAATTCGTTGATCTTATGTCAGAATCAATGTTCGAGCTTGAACGATTTGGCGGAGGAGATCTGATCGTCTGGTACAGTGTGATTTGTGTACTGCTCTACCTGTGCTCGAGTCTGATCGATTACGACTGCAGCAGTCGCATAATAATGAGCGGCCTGCAGACCAAGCTTCTGGTCAGGCCCGGAGTAGCAGACTGGCTGCGACGCAACCGTCTGCGTCTCGAGTTTCTGGTGGTGTCGATCTTCTGCTGTTCGACGCTGATGGTCAAGCTGCTCAAATGGACCATGGCCAGACCCCGTCCCAAGAAATATTTTTGGGGAACTCGACCGTTCTACGAATGGTGGGAAGTAGGACCATATTTTTTAGACGAGGGCACCTACAGGGCCAGTTTTCCGAGCGGTCACACGGCCTCTGCGATTACCCTCATGGGTCTGGTCTATGTACTGTGGTTCAGTTTTGAAAACAACCGCCGGCGGCGCCTCGGCACCGCACTGTTTCTGTTTACCACCGTCTTCGTCTTGGCTATGGCCACAGCCCGGATTATGACCAAAGCCCACTGGCCCACCGATGTGACGTTTTCAATTTTTGGGGGTTGGGTGCTGATTCATCTGCTCTTTTTCTACGGCCTCAGGGTATCGGGAGGGAGTGCAGGTCTTGCCGGCGGCTCCACCGAACTTACTCCTCCCCCACCGTTCAGGGGGATTAGGATCTGCTGGTATCTGTGCCTTTTCTGCCTGGCGGTTGTCGGCTTATTTCTTGGGCTCAAACACTTTTTACACGACCGCTGGCCTTGGTTGATCATCTCTTCCATCGGTTCCCTGCCGTTGCTGTTCTATGCGGCGGTGAAATGCTATGGAGAAGGGCTATTTAGAGCAGATGCCTGAAAAAGGGTGCGGCCATTAACCCAAGGGTATCCTGATTTCGTCAGCGATTTCAAAGGTTTGGCAGTAGGTGCTGTTGAGTGCGGCCAGGCGGGAGTTGAATGAGTCGAGCAGGAGCAGGTCCCGGTGGTCAAATTGATGATCTTCGGGAAAATTTAACCGGCATGCCGATACCTCGATCTGCTCGCGATCTTCGTCGATATATCCGATTGGCAGTCCCTGGGTACGACAGATCAACGGCCGCTGCGGGTAGATTGAACAGCGATTGTCAATAAGTTGTGAGCAGAGTCCACCGCTGCCGGGTGACTGCAGAAAAACGTCAACTGAATCGGCTAAGAACGCCGCCTCGAGCGGCAGGATGCTGAATTGTCTGCAGCAGGATGAGCAGCCGGGAGCGCAGCCGATGAAATCCTGCAGGTGCTGATGCATAGCGGTAATCACACTGTCAAGATCGGAAACCAGAAGTTCATAGCCCTGAGAGATGGTCTTGGGCACAGGTGGTAAAATCGTGGTTAACATGGGGCTGTTTTACAAATTGCAGTGAGTGGCCATTCAGCTACCACCCTGTTTAATATCTCTTGGTATACTTTCGCCGTGACCATACCAGATCAAAGCGGACTTACCAACGAATGATATGCTGTTAGAGGTGCGCGAAGCCATCGGAATTAGGCCGGCACAGTACAGAGGTTTTCCCCCCGGAAGTGCTTCAGGGACAATTGCTGCCTGTTTAACCTTATCAGGCCGTAGCTTGGAACGACCGGAAACTGCTTCCTCCCAGAGATTATGGTTAAGCGCTATTTGACTGCCACCGGAGATAAGGGCCAACGGTTGGACCAGTTTCTCGCTGCCTGCAGTCCGGATCTTTCCCGCACGCTGATCAGGAAAATAATTGATATCGGCGGTGTCCATATCGACGGCCGCCGGGTGCGCAAGGCAGGGATCATTCTTGACGAGGCTTTGCAGATCGAGCTGCACCGCGACCGCGGTGCTCTCGAGCCTTTCAGGCTGAGTGAGGATCTTGTGCTCTTCCAAGACGATTATCTCATCGTCGTCAATAAGCCAACCGGTATAGAAACCCAGCCCACTCCCGCCCGCTATAAGGGAACCTTGTTCGAGTCTCTGCAGGTATGGCTGAAAAGAGACCGCCGCTTTGGGCGCCGGCTGGAGATCGGCATGGTCCAGCGGCTGGATCGTGATACCAGCGGGGTGATTGCCTTCTCCATTCACCCCCAGGCGCACAAGTCGATGAGTACCCAATTCAGGTCACGTAGCACCAAGAAAATCTACCTGGCTCTTGTTTTGGGCAGACCTGAGCCGAGCACGGGACGTTACGTCTCGAACCTGATCAGGGATCGCTACTCCAACAGAATGAAATCAACCAGCCGTGGCGGCAAAGAGGCGGTGACCAGCTACCGGGTAGTGAGAACGTGTGCGGTCCCGGACCCCATTAGCTTAGTCGAAGTGGAGCTGGTCACCGGCAGGACCCATCAGATCAGGGCCCACCTGTCTGAAGCCGGTTACCCCTTGGTGGGTGATATAAGATATGGGGGGCCCGAGCGGGTCGGTGAGCACTCTTTTTCGGCTCACTGCCTTCATTCCCATCGCCTGGAGGTGGTCCATCCAATCAGCGGAAAACCTCTCAGTTTTTGTGCAGATGTGCCGCCGGTAATGGATATCGATCGGTGGTGACTGGATACGCTTGGTCAGTCCTGATCCCTGCTGCTTTAGTTTTTGAAACTGTGAATCGGGGCTGGAATACGGCCGCCCCAGCCGATGAAGCGCGACGATTTTCCCACGTTGCGAACCGCCATGATCGGGCTGGCTCCGAAGAGGCCGCCGAAACTGACCGAATCACCGACCTCTTTGCCGGGAACCGGAATGATTCTGACGGCGGTGGTCTTGTTGTTGACCATGCCCAGCGCCATTTCATCGGCGATAATGGCTGAAATGGTATCGCCATCCACCGACCCAGGGATGGCGACCATGTCGATGCCCACCGAACAGACACAGGTCATGGCTTCAAGTTTTTCCAGGCAGAGGTCGTCATTACCTACTGCCTCTGCCAGCAGCGCGTCCTCCATGACTGGAATAAAGGCGCCGCTCAGGCCGCCCACGGTTTTTGAAGCGAATATACCGCCTTTTTTTACCGCATCGTTGAGCATGGCCAGAATCGCCGTCGATCCGGGCGCTCCAATGGCGTCGACTCCGAGAATGTGAAGGATCTCACCGACGCTGTCACCAACTTTGGGGGTTGGCGCCAGCGACAGATCGACTACGCCGAAGTTGACTCCCAGCATATCGGAAACCTGCCTGCCGACCAGTTCCCCGCATCGGGTGACACGAAAGGTGGTCTGTTTGATCTCCTCGGCAATTTCATCGAGCTTGAGGCCGTTTTCTTCATCCTTTCTCGAATTGATCAGCTTTTCCAGCGAACGGGCGATGACTCCCGGGCCCGAGACACCGACATTGAGCACCGTGTCCGCTTCCTCGACGCCATGGATGGCGCCTGCCATGAAGGGGTTGTCACCGGGCTGGTTGCAGAACACCACAAATTTGGCTGCCCCGAAGCCCCCCTGGTCCGCTGTCCGCTCGGCGATCTCCTTGATGGTCGGACCGAGCATGGCCAGAGCGTCCATGTTGATGCCTTTCTGGGAGGAGGCCATATTGATCGAGGCGCACACCGCTACCGAGGCTCTTAGCGCTTCGGGCAGACTCAGGATGTATTCCCGGTCGGTCTTAGTGAGCCCCTTCTCCACCTGGGCCGAAAAGCCACCCAGGATATCGACCCCCACACTGGCCGCCGCCCGGTCCAGACTTAGAGCCAGCTCGACGAAGTCATCGCGATTGAAACCCGCCCCGACAAAAGATATCGGGGTGATTGAAATGCGTTTGTTCACCACCGGTATACCCAGTTTACGTGAAACGAAGTTGCAGGATTCAACGAATCTGCCTGCCTTTTCACCAATACGATCTTCAATATTTTTACAGGTGTGGCTGACCGAGGGTGACCTGCAGTCGAGCAGGTTGATACCCATGGTGACGGTGCGGACATCGAGATTTTCCTTCTGGATCATCTCGACGGTGGCCAGAATCTGATCTGAGCGCAGCATGCGAACTCCTTGGGAAGACGATTATGAATTAGTTTTCATCCTAAACTGTCTTTTAGCTCGATCTCTTTGTTATGCTTCAAGTTTTATCCTTGGAATATGAATTATATGCCAGCGGTAAAATATTTTCGCATGCCTCGAGTTAGAACGAAAATCAGAGTCTTGGGATGAAAACGTATTAAAACGGGATTTCATTGGTCACCTTAAACAGGTCATGGTGCTGCAGCACTATCTGGAGATCCTGTTCCCGGGCGTAAAGGTCAAGGGCGTCCCGCACCTCTGCGATCGTTTCCACCCTGCTCAAATCGAGTTGGAGCACCATGGTATAGGTCTCTCCTTTGATAGTGGTGGCCAGATCGAGGATATTTATATCATGCTCGAAACAAAACGAGCTGACGCCGTAAACCAGACCTTTGCGATTGAGCCCCTGGGTGGTCATGATGTATGTTTTTGGGGGAAGCGCGGAAAGAGCAGGATCGGGGGGTTCCTGTAGATCCCTGGCCACGACGTCAAGTTTCGTGGGACTGTCTATGGCGTCGATCTTATCAATCAGCATGTCCGGGGTGATCTCCCGGTCGAAAGTGGCGAATAAAATCATGGTCAGATAACCGCCCAGGGTGGATTGGTTCAGATCTGCCAAATCACCGCCGAGTTCGTAAACGGCGCCGGTGATGTCGGCAACTATGCCGGTTCGGTCCTTGGACATGACCGAGATGACCATTTGTCTGTTCATGATCGGGTGCTCCACTTGTGTGGCATTGATTTAAACGGGTTTCAAGTTGCAGTTACAACACGTTTAGCTAGGTTGCGGACTCGGTCGATAACTTCATCGAGATCAAAGGTTAGTATCTTCTTCTCATGCATGATCAATCTGCCTTCGACAATCACACTGTCGACATCGCTACCGCTTGCTCCGTATACGAGAGTGTCCTGGTTGTAGAAGGGTACGAGATGGGGCTGATGCATATCGATCAGGAGGAGATCGGCGCGCCTTCCAGGAAGGATGCTGCCGACCGATTCGAGACCGATTGCCCGGGCGCCCGAGGCGGTGGCGCAGTCAATTACCTGTCTTGCGCTGAGGGCTGTCGCCTCCTTGTGATAGAGCTTTTGTAATTTAGCCAGCATATCCATTTCCCTGAACAAATCCAGGCTGTTGTTTGAGGCACACCCATCGGTGCCGAGCCCGATGATGGCACCTTTGTCAATGAGTTCAGCAACAGGAGCGATACCCGAACCAAGCTTGGCGTTGCTCTGGGGACAGGTGACGATACCGACGCGGTGATCGGCCAGAGTGGAGATATCACCATTGTGTAACCAGACCGTGTGGATGCAGGTGCAGTTGGAATCCAGCAGACCCAGGGCGGCAAGGTGTCCGGTCGGCGAACTGGATTGGGGATCGATGATCTGCTGCTGTTCATTTGGCGATTCGGCCAGGTGAATAAAAAAACGCACCCCTTTGTCGTCGGCCAGTTGTTTTGCCCTGACCAGCGTTGCCGGTGAGCAGGTGTAGGGGCTGTGGGCGAAGACAGCGGGACAGATCAGTTGATCCTGGCCCAGCCACTGGTCGATGAATTGGGCGACGGTTTCAATGTTCTTGGTCGGGTCGGGGACGCTGGGAACGGAGAAATCGACGATGCCGTGGCCCACCACGGCGCGCAGGCCCGCATCGCTGAAAGCCCGGGCGGCATGATTCGAGTAGAAATAGCCGTCGGCCACGCAGGTGGTGCCGGAACTGATCATTTCGGCGGCGGCCAGCTTGGCAGACCAGTAGACCATTTCCGGCTTGACGTGGGCGGCCTCGGCCGGGAAAATATGTTCATGCAGCCAGCTGTGCAGGCTCAGATCGTCAGCAAAGCCACGAAACAGGGTCATGGCAGCATGATTGTGGCCGTTGATTAGGCCGGGCATAACCAGTTTTTCCTGCCCCTCGAGCACACAAAAATCCTCGGGATCGGGACAATTGGCCATTGGACCCAGCGAGCTTACCAGAGGGCCTTCGATGGTTACGAAGTGGTGGGAGCGCAAAGGTGCTGCCGCATCTGTTAAAAGGGTGCAGTCGCGTATAAGGATCCTTTTCTGCATAGTATGCAAATACCAAAAAAGCAGATGTTATTTGGGCAATAATCGTTACTATACATAGCAGCAGAAGTCCAATCCATCCACTCTAGCAGCGTTGTATGCTGAGCTGCAGGATTGCAGTGCTGCCTGGCAGCTTTGCCAACTTTTTTCTCGTGTAGCGCCCGGCAGTGCGCCTTTAACTTCTGCCGCTATGTATATACTACTGATCCGGAGAAAAACACGAAATGTTATAGCCAGCCGGAATATAGGGACATGGGTAAGAAATATAAAGGTGAAAATGTGCGGCCGCCGGCGCACAGTTCCCCTTATCCGGTGAGCCGGCTGGCACCGGCCATGGAACTGGTTGAGCTGGCCAGGGAACTGGGAGAGGCAGATGATCTGCTCACTGTGCAGGCAACGGCTCAGCTCCGACTGCTGGCCGGGCAAATGGAGCAGCTGCGTGCCAAGGCTCAGAGGATTCTGGCGGAAGCCAGAGAAAATCAGGAGCTGCATCGGGCCGAGTGCGGTTTTGCCAAAAAACCAGGGCACGCCTATCACCTTTATCGAAAAAAAGAAGGTACTTTGGTGTTTTCGCTTGTGGGTCCTTCAGAATGGGGAACAGGCCCGCCCTATGAATATGTCGGTACCTACCGGCTCGAACTCGATAGAACATGGAAGAAACTGAAAGGATAGCCGGTCTTGTATGGAGCTGGACCGTTTCGATTAATGGAAAAAAAACTATTTATTGACGCGCTTAAAGAGGGGCAGCAGGTCGATGACCTGTTTCTGGTGAAATCGGTTCGATTAGCCGAAACACGTGCAGGTAAGCCTTATCTGCAATTAGTTTTTGCTGACAGGAGTGGGGATATCGGAGGGCCCGCCTGGGACAATGCCGAGGCGCTGGAAAAAATATGCATCCCCGGAAAGGTTGTTCGAGTGAGCGGCGCGGTCCAGACTTACCGCGACAAGCTGCAGTTGAGGGTGGATCATATCGAAGCTGCAGACCAGGCAAACCTGAAAATGGAAAACTATCTGGCCGCCAGCAGCAGGAATCCGGCTTCGATGGAATCGGAGCTTGATCAGCGGCTCAGCGAAATAGCAGATCCCTTTCTCAGTAAACTGCTGCATAAAATATTTCATCAAACCGAGGTGGGTGAACGATTTCAGCATGCCCCCGCGGCCAAAGGAATACATCACGCCTACCGGGGTGGGTTGCTCGAGCATTCGCTGTCCATGGCCCGGGTGGCCTCGCTGCTCGCTGGTCACTACCAGACCGTCGAAAAGGATCTGGTCATTGCCGGCGCGCTCCTGCACGACATAGGAAAAACCGTGGAACTCCAGAGCGAGGTGGGAGTCATTGATTACACTGATATCGGCAGGCTCAAGGGACATGTGGTGATCGGCAGTGAATTTCTTGCCAGTGTGGCAGCGGAGATTGAGGATTTTCCCAAAGAGCTGCTTGTCCATCTTCAGCACCTTGTGCTCAGCCACCACGGCAGGCAAGAATTCGGATCACCGGTAGTGCCGATGACCGCAGAGGCCCTTTTACTGAGTTTCATCGATGATATGGATGCCAAAATGAGTCTGGTCGACCAGCTGAGTACGAAGCTCAAAGCGGACGGTCCAACCTGGAGCGACTATCAGCGGAGTCTGGAACGCTATATCCTGCTCAAACCGACGCTCGATGGAAGCGACCACGCCGAAACCAAGGCTGAGGACGACGGACCCGGCTCAACCCGGCAACACACACTTTTCTAAATAATGTTAAACGATTTTTCCTTTGCTTCGCTGGCCGGCCAGCCAAAAGTCAAAAATTTACTCGCCCGCACTCTGGGATCCGGCAGGATGCCCCACGCCTACCTGTTTCGGGGCCCGGACGGGGTTGGTAAAAAATTTGCCGCCCTGCTTACTGCAGCCCGGATCAACTGTGCGGCACCGGATGACTATAGCGGCTGCGGAACCTGTTCATCCTGCCGCAAGCTCCGTTCAGGAAATCATCCCGATGTGGTTATTGTGTCACCGGACAAAGGTTCCATAAAAATCGATCGGGTCAGGGAGTTGTGCCGCTCTCTTTCATTTCCTCCCTACGAGTCTGTGATGAGGGTAGTAATTATCGAAGATGTCCATGCGATGACCACTGAGGCGGGCAACAGTTTGCTCAAGACACTCGAGGAGCCGCCTGAGAACAATCTGCTGATACTCACCGCTGAATCAAGCAGGGAATTGCTGCCGACCATTGTGTCGCGCTGTCAGACATTGATGTTCTACGGTCTGCCGGTTGGAGAATGTGCCCGGGTGATCGGACAGAAATTGCCGGAAATAGGTCCTGACGAAGCTCGGCTGCTGGCTGAGCTGGCCGGAGGCAGTCCAGGAACTGCCCTGACTTTGAATAACAAAGAACTGGTGGGTCGTTACCGTGCGGTTGTAAAAGTCGTAGAGACTGCGTCTGCGGTTGGTGTGGATGGGGTAACCCCGGTTCTTGAAACTGCCGCTGCACTTGCCGCCTTAAAAGAAGATCTGCCGCTGATGCTGGGGCTTTTGAGGATGTGGGTGAGAGACCTGATGACCGAGGGGGACCACATAGAAATCGACATTCAAAAGCGAAGACTTGCGGCACTGGACAGAGCGCAGCGCCAATTGGACAGGAACTGCAATAGAACCCTGGTTTCCGAGGTCCTCCTTTTTAATTTACAATCACCAGTGGCTGAAGTATTTTAACGTGTTCGTTCCACAGCAGATCTGGTGCAGTGATTTGATGTAATTATGAGTGAGCAGAACGTAGAACAAAGCAACAAGGTAGAAGAAACGGAGGCCCATTTTTACCGGGTAAGGTTTCGCAGGGACGGCCAGGAATTTACCGCCATGGCAAAAATGCCAAATCTGAGGCGTGACGAGGCCGTCATGGTTAAGACCGACCATGGTCTCGAACCAGCGATAGTCTATGGTTTCGCACCACCTAATCCCCAGTCCGAAGTGATACGCCGGGCAAGTTTTGAGATATCCAGGCGACCAACATCTGACGAAGAAAACCGCTATCAAAAACTCGCTGCCCATGAACATTCGGCCTTCGACATTTGCCAGACTCTGATCGACAAGCATCAATTGATCATGCGTTTGATCAGGGTTGAAAAATTTTTTAACGGCAGCAAAATGATCTTCTATTTCACTGCCGATTCCCGGGTCGATTTCAGGGCCCTGGTGAAGGATCTGGTTCAAGAATTTCGCACTCGGGTAGAAATGCGTCAGGTGGGAGTGCGCCATGAGACCAAGATGATTGGCGGTATCGGTGTATGCGGCAGAGAGCTGTGCTGCTCGTCGTTCATGAAGAAATTCGATTCGGTGTCGATCAAGATGGCCAAGGAACAGGATCTACCGCTCAATCCCACCAAAATTTCAGGGGTGTGTAATCGTCTGCTCTGCTGCCTCACTTACGAATATGATACCTATAAAAATCAGCGCAGAAAAATGCCCAGGGTGGGGCGCCGACTGAAGATTGGTGATGACATCTTTCGGGTGAAACGACAAATTCCCCTCCAGGAGGCGATTGTCGTAAACACCGGTGAAGGTGAGGAAAAACTGCTGCTCAAGCCTGATTGGATGACAGCGGAAATTCTCAGGGCGGAAAAGGCACCGAGGAAAAGTGATCCGAAAGGCGACGTTGAGACGGCAGAAAAACCCGGGAAAAAGGGTTGAACAATTATGAGCGAGAGAGCGACGACCTATATCACCACTCCGATTTACTATGTAAACGCCCAACCCCATCTGGGGCATGCCTATTCAACGGTGGTAGCCGATACCTACAGCAGGTTCTGCAAGCTCCGGGGAGATGACGTCAGGTTTCAGACCGGCACCGATGAACATGGTGATAAAATCGTAGAGGCCGCGGCCAAGGAGAATATTGAACCGCGCCAGTATGTGGACCGGATAGCGAACCTGTTCAAGGACACCTGGCCGCTGCTCGATATTGACTATGACCGCTTTATCAGAACCACCGATGATGATCATGTGGCGGTGGTCAAACATATCCTGCAGACCGTCCATGATGGCGGCGACATCTATTTCGATGAATACAGCGGGCTCTACTGCACTGGCTGTGAGAGATTTTTAATTGAGCGTGAGCTGGTTGAGGGCAAATGTCCTGATCACCTGGTGGAGCCCAAAGAAATCACCGAGCAGAACTATTTTTTCAAGATGTCGAGGTACCAGGAGCAGCTCATCGACCACCTCAAGAACAATCCCGAGTTTGTCACCCCCGAGCGCTATCGCAACGAAGTGCTCTCCTTCCTTAGTGATCCCCTTGATGATTTGTGCATATCCCGTCCTGCCAGCAGGCTCAATTGGGGAATCAGGCTGCCGTTCGATGAGAATTTCGTCACCTATGTGTGGTTCGATGCCCTCATTAACTACTTGACCGGTATCGGTTTTCCCGGCGGCGAAATGTTCGAACGTTATTGGGCCGGCGCCGAGCATTTGATCGCCAAGGATATTCTTAAACCCCATGCCATCTACTGGCCTACCATGCTGATGGCTGCCGGGGTGCCACTTTACAAGAAGCTTCACGTGCATGGCTATTGGAACGTTGATGAAACCAAGATGTCCAAAAGCCTGGGAAACGTAATTCAACCCGCGCAGCTGGTTCAGGATTATGGAGTTGACACTTTCCGCTATTTCAGCCTGCGGGAGATGTCTTTTGGACTCGATGCCTCTTTCAGCTCCAGTGCCATCATCGCCAGAAACAACGCCGATCTGGCCAATGACCTCGGTAACCTGTTCAGCAGGTCTGTGTCGATGATTGACAAGTATTGCGCCTCGATATTGCCGGGGCCGGACGCCACGGACAGGGATGATCAACTTCAGAATAATGCCGCAGAGATGATCGGCGCGTATCGAACTCATATGGGTGATTTTAAATTTCACCTTGGGCTCCAGGCGGTGTGGGAATTCGTGGGCGCGGCAAACCGCTATATCGTTCAGAATGAACCGTGGTCACTGGCCAAGGATGACAGCATGCGGCCCCGGCTGCAGACGGTGCTCTACAACCTGGGTGAAAGCCTACGGCTGTTGGCCTTGCTGCTTAAGCCGGTGATGCCCCGGACGGCTGCCAAAATGATGGACGGGTTGGGGATTGACTCCGCAAGTGCTATGATGCAGACTCTTGAACAGGGCGGCGACTGGGGCTTGTCCATCCCTGGTACAAAGCTGCGCAAGGTTGACAACCTGTTTCCACGCATCGATGTCAAAAAGCAGGCTGCTGACCATAAGAGCCAGGCGAGAAAGACTAAAAATGGTGGGACTGAAACGAAAAAAAAAGACTCACTGATCGGCTTCGACAAATTCAAAGATATAGAGCTCAGGGTGGCTGAAATTGTTGCTGCCGAGCCGGTTCCGAAATCTACTAAACTTTTGAAACTCAAAGTAGTGGCACCGGAGGAGCGAACCATCGTATCCGGTATTGCGGGGAGCTATAGGCCGGAAGAATTGGTTGGCGAAAGGGTTATCATCGTGGCCAATCTCAAACCGGCTAAACTCATGGGAATCCTCTCGGAAGGGATGTTGCTCACCGCTGAGTTCAAGGATAGTGACGGCAACGATCGCCTCACCCTGGCATCGGTGTCTACAGCAGTAAAGCCGGGGACAAAACTTGCCTAATGTGACGGAGTTTTTCAAAACGGAGTAACTATGTTTGTAGCCTCTAATTTTCTCTTGGCCCTGGCTGGGATCATCGACTTTTTGCTGACCGCCTATATGTGGGTTATCATTGGCAGGGCGGTGATTTCTTGGGTGAACGCTGACCCTTACAACCCGATTGTGCGTTTTCTCTACGAAATTACCGAACCGGTGCTGGGCAGGATCAGGAGATTTCTGCCGGTGAGCATAGGAGCAATCGATTTCTCCCCGATAATTTTAATAATTATTATACTGTTTTTGCAAAGTTTTCTTGTGCCGACCATGCAGCAGATGGCTCGCTCCATAGGGTAATTAATAAACTGAAACTTCGGATCTGTGTGGATTCATACCCATGGCCTTAACTCCAGATGATATAGCCCAGAAAGCCTTCACCCCGAGATTCAGGGGGATCGACCCTGTAGAAGTGAGGGAGTTTCTGCTACTTGCCGCAGCGCAGATCGCCGATCTGCATGACCAGATCACGCAGCAGAAAGAGCAGATTGGTGAGCAGGAGAAAGAACTGGCTCTGGCTGCCGATGATAAAAAATCGTTTGATGACGTGCTTGATGTGTTCAAGCAGAAAATTGACACGCTCACCGCGCAGCTCGGCGAAACCAGGCAGCAGCAGACGAATCGGGATGAGGAATTCAAGCGGGTGCAACAATTGCTTGAAGAGGTGCAACGGGAACGAGACAAAGTGAAGGGCGAACTTGATCGGGCCCAGACGTCCCTGTCTGAAGCGGGTGTGTTCAAGCAGAAAATTGACACGCTCACTGCGCAGCTCGGCGAAACCAGGCAGCAGCAGACGAATCGGAATGAGGAATTCAAGCGGGTGCAACAATTGCTTGAAGAGGTGGAACGGGAACGAGACAATCTGAAGGGGGAACTTGGTCGGGCCCAGACTTCGCTGTCTGAAGCCGAGAGCAAATCGAGAATGTCCCGAGCTGCTCTTGAAGGAATGCGCAACAAGATCGTGGTTATCGAGGCCGAGAAAGCTGAATTGATAAGTGCAGCCGAGCAACATCAGAAAACACTGGATGAAGCCAGGCATCAGTCTGATGAACTGGCAGAAGAAACAAAGCTGCAGGCGGAGCGGATGATTGCTGAAGCCAAAGAAGAGTCTGACAAACTGGCAGAAGAAACAAAGCTGCAGGCGGGGCGGATGATCGCCGAAGCTAAAGAAGAGTCTGACGAACTGGCTGAACAAACAAAGCTGCAGGCGGAACGGATGATCGCCGAAGCCAAAGAAAAGTCTGACGAACTGGCAGAAGAAACCAAGCTTCAGGAAAAGCGGATAATCGCCGAAACCAAAGAGGAGATAGCTCGGCTTCGAGACACAGCTTCTCAGGAGTTGGTCGTAATCAGAGAAGATATTGACAAGCTTAATGCACAGCGCCGACAACTGCACAACGATCTCCGAGACCTACTCCATGACCATCTGAACAGACTAAGCGAATATGCCACGGGCAGCGGTGGACCGACCACATCTGAATATGACGAACTGTTTCAGAAGATCGATTTCACCGAACTGGCAGAACTCGAAGATGACGCAGCCCTGGACGAAATAATCGGCAATGAACAACCGTCTGATGAGCAGGCCGGGGAGAGTGAGGAAAACCTGCGCACTAAATTGAAAGACGGCGGTATCGCTTATTTGAGCGACGAATAGCAGTGTCCCTTGCGATCGGCCGATCAAAGGATGGATATCCAACCCTGAATGTTTACGTCCAGCCGCGTTCCTCTCGGAACAGATGCGGCGGGCTGCATGAATACGGATTGAAAATCATGGTGGCGGCACCCCCGGTTGAGGGTAAGGCCAACAAGGCAGCAAAGGCATACCTGGCTGAGCTGTTCGGGGTTAAAGCCAACACCATTGTTCTGGCATCCGGTGAGCATGCCAGAAAGAAAACTTTCTATTTCACGTCATTATCTGAAGACTCTCTGGCCGATCGTCTGAATTCTCTGCTTTGAGAATGATGCTCACTTCTCTGGCGGCCAACCACAGGAGCTCGGCCCTATGAAGAAGAGGGAAACACCAGCCACAACCTATCGGGTAATAGGCAACTGGAAATGTAACAAGACCATCGACCAAGCCCGCTCCTGGATGGATCAGTTCAGGCGCGGCTATACCCCGGTCGATGGGGTCGAGGTTGTCCTTGCCCCACCGCATTTACTGATTGCCCAGCTTGGTGAGTATCTCGAGCAGGTAAAAATGAAACATTTTTCACTTGCAGCCCAGGATATTTCACCTTTTCCGCTCGGCAGCTATACCGGCGCGACGGCTGCAGACATGATCAAAGGCATCTGCCGCTATGCCATCGTCGGTCATTGGGAGCGGAGGAATTATTTTCATGAAACACCCCTTGATGTGGTCAACAAAGTGAGCGAAGCGGCCGATGCCTCCCTCATTCCAATCATCTGTGTTGATGAGACCAATGCGATGTCCCAGCTTACCGCACTGGTTGACATTGACTGCGACAAGCTGGTCGTAGGCTACACTCCGGTCGATGGCTCGAGCTACCGGGAGCCGCAATCGCCTGATAAGATAGCTGAGGTGGCCGGTTATATTTCCCAGGTTTATCCGTCACGCCCGATTATCTATGGCGGCGGTGTCAATAGCAGAAACTATGAGCGCTATATTTCCATTAAAGGGGTCTCTGGATTGTTTCTTGGGGCCGTCAGCCTGCAGCCGGACTCATTTTTACAGATAGTCGAGGCCATGCAGCAGCGGGTGCGCGTTGCCGGACCATCATGAGCCACACCATGCGCACAAACGATGGATGGGAAGAGGCTAAAAACCTGGTTAAAGAGCGGGCGGATTTAGTCGAGATCGTCCGCGAGCACGTCGACCTCAAACGCAGCGGCTTCCGTTACCTGGGTTCCTGCCCCTTCCATCAGGAAAAAACTCCGTCTTTCACGGTTCATCCAGATCAGCAATTTTACCACTGTTTTGGCTGTAAGGCGTCAGGTGATGTATTCTCATTTATGATGGAATACCACCAGATGGATTTTCGCGAGGCTTTGAAACATTTGGCCCAGCGCTATCAGGTGGAGCTGCCTGAGAAAAAACGTTCAGCTGCGGAAATCGAGCAGGAACGACGGCGTCAGCAGATGTTTGGACTGAACAGTAAAGCGACGGATTTCTATCATGACTATCTGCTCAATCATCAGGACGCGGCAGGGGCCCGTGCCTATCTGGCCGGCAGGGGGATACCCCTTCAGACGCAAAAAGGCTACCTTCTGGGATACGCGCCCGCCGTTGAGAGAGCTGGGTGGAATTTTCTGGGCTCACGGTTGAGCGAGGATGAGCGTAGTCTGGCAATTGAAATTGGTCTGCTGGTCAGTAAAGAGAAGAACAGAAATTACGACCGCTTCAGAGATCGTATACTGTTCCCAATTTATGATTCCCGGGGCAGAGTCTGCGGCTTTGGCGGCAGAATAGTGGGAGAAGGCGAACCGAAATATCTCAATTCCCCCGAGAGTCCGATCTATAACAAGAGCAGGATGCTCTTCGGACTTTACCAGCAGCGCGAATCGATTCGCCGCCGGCGAAGGGCCGTGCTCGTTGAAGGCAACTTCGATCTTCTTGCCCTGGTGGCCAAAGGTGTCGATCTGGCAGTGGCGCCGCTGGGGACGGCCCTGACAAGAGAGCAACTTCGTCTGCTCAAGCCGCTGGTCGACGACGTGGTATTGCTTTTCGATGGAGACGAGGCCGGACTAAAGGCAGCTGAACGATCGGTGCCGCTTTTCCTGGCCGAGCAGATGAGCGGCCGTGTGGCCCTGCTGCCCGAAGGTCATGATCCGGATACCTATATCAATGAATTTGGTGCTGCCGGCCTGACCAAGGCTCTCGACGCGGCGGGACCCCTGCCGGAATTTGTCCTGCAGCAGTTTATCGATCGGCACGGCCTGACCCTGGACGGTAAATTCAGGATTATCGAGGAGCTGCGTCCCCTGGTAGGAGCTGCTGCATCGCCGGTACAGCGTGACACGATGGTTCGCCACTTCGGTGCGGTACTGGGTATCGATACCGACCGACTGGCAGCCGAGTTGGTACCTGGTAACGAAGCTCGTCCTGGACCGCCGGTTGAAGCGCAACACCCCCCCAAAACTTCTCGACAGTCAGGACTTGATGGTGCCCTGAGGAGCATCGTCGGCTTCATGGTCAAAAACCCGAATCACTTTGAGCGCTTGCTGGATTATGGCATTGATGCAGTACTGGCCGGCACGGCTGGTGAAATGATCTGCCTGCAGCTCAAGTCCCTGGTCAGAGAAAAGAAAGCGACCACACTCGATCCGGAGGAGCTGTTCAGTGAGTTGCCTCCCGGTGAAGAACGGGCCCTGGTCGCTTCGATACTCACCGAAGTGTCCCTTGACGATGACGCACAAGACAATGGTCCTGACACCATGCTTGAAGATGTGCTGCAATGGCTTAACCGCCAGAACCTGAAGCTGCGCTCTGAAGAACTCATGCGAAGAATAAGGGAGGCGGAGGAGGAACAAAATGGCACGCTGCTGAAAGAATTGCTGCAGGAGAAGATGAAAGTCGACGGCGACCTGAAAAACGGCTGATTTCAAGACGCAGCAATGGTACTGCACCAAGGTCCTGAGTTGCCGAGCAATCCAAGTATTAAAAATGATCGGTTGAGTGCGATGTTTGATTGATTTTATTACCTCGATACTCTATTAATGGGAATATTCCAGACTGGAACAATGTCTCTAATTGCTTGGATTGCCAAGGCTTCGGTCTCGATTGAGGACAGGGTATAGATAATGGCTGCGGATGAATATAACGATAATGGCGAGCAGGAGTACGATTCTGAGGAAGAAAGTTATACCCAGGATGACGACAGCACTATTTGGGATCTGACCGGAATCTACCACGCCGAAGAAGAAGAGAGGCCGGAGCGTACAGAATCGGTCACGGTTGAACGAAGGAAAAACAACAGCGATCGGCGTAGCGGCAACTTTAACGATCGGCGCCGCGGCGACAGGAGGAAACGGCGCATTTCCCGCTCTTCCGGCAGGGACAGCGGTCATTCTGCCGATCCGATGAACATTTATCTTCGCGAGATGGGCAGTCTCAAACTGCTCAGCCACAAAGAAGAACTTAAACTTGCCAAGATGATCGAGAAGGGCAAGTTTCGGGTTCAGAACGCCGTGCTCTCCGCTCAGCTTGCTCTGCCGGTCCTGCAGGAGCTGATTTCCGACATCCAGAAGGGCCAGCTCCAGGTCCATCAGCTGCTGCTCGGTATCGCCGAGGATCAGCCCAGTGAAATGAAAGCCGAGACCGACAAGCTGATCGCCAATTTCGAGACTGCCATCGCCCTTGATAAGAAGCGTGAACAGCTCATTGACGAGCTCACCGAAGTACGTGAAAACGGGCCCTACGAAGATCTGCGCGGCCGCATTCTGGCAATCGGCGGCGAGATTGCCCTGCTGTTCTCCGAGAGACTGATCTGTCAGGAATGCATCGACTCCATGACCACCGCTGTCGAGGAGTTATCCCGGCGCTTCAGGCAGGTGCTCGTCAGTGTTATGAAGGGCGCCAACCTGTCGCTTATCGAGCAGAATGATCCGGCCTTCGTCGGTGCCATTGAAGCTCAGGTTAACCGACAGTTCATGATCGAAGCCGGCGTCGACGGCAAGGCCCTGGACTATATGCACCGAGAGATTGAGGCCGGCCGTGAAATTACCCGGCACGGCAAGGAATCGCTGGTGCGGGCCAACTTGAGGCTGGTCATCTCGGTGTCGAAGAAGTTTGTCAACCGTGGCCTGCAGTTTTCCGATCTCATCCAGGAAGGAAACATCGGCCTGATGAAAGCGGTGGATAAGTTCGATTATCATCGCGGCTACAAATTCAGTACCTATGCGACCTGGTGGATCAGGCAGGCGATTACCAGGGGCATCGCCGACCAGGGGAGAACGATCCGTCTGCCGGTCCATATGATCGAAACGATTAACCGCCTGCTGAGAGTGTCGAAAGAGTTTCTCATAGAAGAGCATCGGGAACCTACTCCTGAAGAGATGGCCCAGCAGCTTGGCACCGAAGTGAGCAAGGTAAAAAGTGCCCTCAAAATAGCCAAGGATGCAATTTCGCTTGATACCCCCATTGGTGATGATGGTGAGACTTTCCTGGGTGATTTTATCGAAGACCATGATCGGCCAGGTCCCCATGATGTTTCTGTTACAGCCAGTTTGAGCGAGTGTCTGAACCAGGTGATGTCCACCCTGACGCCACGGGAAGCAAAAGTGCTGAAAATGCGCTATGGAATCGATGTCGAGTATGATCATACGCTTGAAGAGGTGGGTAAATGTTTTGCTGTTACCCGGGAGCGAATTCGGCAGATCGAAGCCCAGGCAATCCAGAAACTTAAACACCCCTCCCGTATCGAAGAACTCAGGGTTTTCATGACTGATTGATAAAAATGTCATAGCCGCCTGGTACAATCTGTCATCTCAGCAGTATGTTAACCCGCTACCTCTCACTCCGAAAGGATCGGTTAGACTCTTATTTCCACCGTGCCCGCCATGGTCGAGAATATCAGAGACTGGATAGGACTGAACCTGGTGCATGGCATCGGGCCTGCGCTCTTCTACAGGTTGGTCAGTCGCTTTGGTTCACCGACCGAGGCCTTGAACAGGGCTGCTCTGGTGGTGAAGGAAATAGACAGTCAGCGATACGGCTCCCTGGAGGAGCTCGGTGATGCTGGCCAGCTGCGGCAGCGGGCAGAGCGGGAACTCAAGACACTGGAAAAAGTCGGCGGTCGAGCGCTGATTCGAGATGATCCAGATTATCCCGAACTGCTGAGTCATATAGGACAGCCGCCGCCGGTCATCTATCTGTACGGAAACAGCGCGTTGCTGGAAATGACCTCGGTGGCTGTAGTTGGTTCCCGGGCGGCAACCAGTTATGGGCGCAGGGTCGGCCGGACACTAGCCCGGGATCTTTCCCTGGCGGGAGTTTGCGTGGTCTCGGGACTGGCCCTGGGCATCGATGCAACAGCGCATAGTGGTGCTCTAGACGCAGACGGCGCCACGATCGGAGTTCTCGGCTGCGGTCTCGATGTCGTCTATCCCCGGGGGAACAGCTATTTGTATGAACGGCTGCGGGCGTCCGGTCTGCTGATCAGTGAATATCCGCTTGGCACCCCTCCGGAGGGATTCCGATTTCCGGCTCGCAATCGGATCATCGCCGGTTTGAGCAGAGCAGTGGTGGTAGTCGAGGCTTCTAAAAAATCGGGGTCGTTGATAACCGTTCAGCATGCGCTCGAGCAGGGGCGGGAGATATTTGCCGTGCCCGGCCAGGTCGATTCGGTGAAAAGCGCCGGCACCCACTGGCTCCTTCAGCAGGGCGCAACACTGGCAGTTTCAGCGGCAGATGTAATCAACCATCTGGGACTCGATTTCGGGGGCACCGCTTCACAGTCGGTGAACAGATCATCCAGGCCTGAGCTGGTGCCGATACTGGAGGCCGTGCTGTCGATTGTCGAACCATATCCTCAGTCCAGGGATGTTCTGCTGCACCGATCAGGTTTAACTGCGGCAAAGTTCAACGAAGTGTTACTGACTCTGGAACTGGAAGGTTTGGTGGAGACCACGCCTGGAAACATGATTCACACGACAATTGAGGGCAGCCACTGATAGTTGCTGTCAGAGTTTTAGAGAATTGCCTATGAAGAGTGAGATTCTGATTGCCCCGTCGATCCTGTCAGCCGATTTTGGCAGGCTCAAAGAAGAAATTCAGGCGGTTGAACAGGGCGGGGCCGATGTGATCCATGTGGATGTCATGGATGGGCATTTTGTTCCAAACATCACCATTGGTCCATTGGTCGTGAAGGCAGCCCGGCAGGCAACCGATAAACCGCTCGATGTGCATCTGATGATCAGTGATGCTGACAGCTACATCGACCAATTCATCGAGGCAGGGGCTGACTGGATCACTGTCCATGTCGAGGCTTGTACCCATCTTCAGCGAACACTCAGCTACATCCGTGGGCAGGGTCTGCGAGCCGGCGCCGTCCTCAATCCAGCAACCCCCCTGGAGACCCTGGAGTTTGTGCTTGATGACCTTGACCTGGTAATGTTGATGGCAGTCAATCCAGGATTTGGCGGTCAATCTTTTATCCCTGCCACCCTGGAGAAAATCCGACGCCTCAAAGCGATGATCGACAGCCGTGGACTTGAGGTGGGTATCGAAGTTGATGGCGGCATCAGTTCCCAGACCATCTCCGCCGTGGCTGCAGCGGGTGCAAACATTTTCGTGGCCGGATCTGCCGTCTATAACAGCGATTCATACCAGGAGACCATCGCAGAACTGCGTCGTCTGGCCGGCACGAGCATGAGTACGGTAACTGGAAGAGACTAAACTGAAAAAATCTACGGTGAGTCACCCAAGCACGGAGCACGATCCATGAAAACTGATGTGATTGACAGCCACGCGTGGCAAAGACTTCAGAACCTGGCCGTAAACCCTTATGATCTCACCGCCCCGGGAGCTTTACAGCAGGATGGGAGAATTGCTGAGATGATGTGCGATTCTGCTGGTTTGCGTCTTTTTTATGCAGCACAGAGAATTAATGCTGAAGTGCTGGCTGCCTTTCAGGAGTTTGCCGACGAGCATCAACTGGTGGACAGGTTCAAGGCCATGCGCAGGGGGGCGGTGATCAACAGGATCGCGGGCTGGGAGAGTGAAAATCGACAGGTTCTGCACACTTCTTCACGAGATATCTTTACAGATCAGGCCAAGGAGCCCGAATCTGCCCGGCAGGCAAACGCAGAGTTTAAAAAGCTGCGAACATTTCTAGAGGAGATCGAAGGCGACTCCGCGTTCACCACCATGGTCAATGTCGGTATTGGAGGTTCGGATCTGGGGCCGAGAGCCGTTTATGAGGCCTTGAAGGCCCACAACATCGAGGGCAGGCAGGTTCATTTCATCGCCAATGTCGATCCTGATGACGCGGCCCGGGTACTGACCCAGATTGATCCTGCTAGGACCCTGGTGACAGTGGTCTCAAAGAGCGGTTCGACCCTTGAAACCCGCACCAATGAAGCGCTGGTGCGATCCAGATTCGAACAGGCCGGGCTCGAGCCAGCCCGCCATTTCATTGCGGTGACCGGTAAAGACAGCCCGATGGACAACCCGGAGAACTATCTGCGCTCGTTCTATATGTATGACTATATAGGCGGCAGATACTCCGTCACTTCGATGGTTGGTGGGGTGAGTCTCGGCTTCGCGCTGGGAGCAGAAGGTCTGAGGACATTTCTCAAAGGGGCCGCCGAGATGGACGATGCCTGCGAGACCCACCGGGTATCAGACAACATGGCGTTGCTGCTGGCTTTGCTTGGAATATGGAATCACAATTTCCTCGGCCACCCGACCCTGGCGGTCCTGCCCTACAGCCAGGCTCTGCACCGATTCCCCGCCCACCTTCAGCAATGCGACATGGAGAGCAACGGTAAATCGATTACCGTTGACGGGCTGCCAGTGCCCGTGAAAACCGGTCCGATTGTCTGGGGGGAACCGGGCACCAACGGTCAACATGCCTTTTATCAACTGCTGCACCAGGGTACCGAAATCGTTCCGGCTGAGTTTATTGGTTTTCTTGAAAGCCAGTACTCCAGAGATATATCGGTTGACGGTACTACCTCGCAGCAGAAACTGCTTGCCAACCTGATGGCCCAGGTTGTCGCCCTGGCAACGGGGCGGGATCATGAGAATCCGAACAAGCGCTTCAGCGGCAACCGGCCGAGTTCGATGATCATCGCCGCAAGGCTCGACCCCCTCAATATGGGCCGCCTGCTTGCGCTTTATGAAGCTAAGATCGTGTTTCAGGGGTTCAGTTGGCATATCAACTCGTTCGACCAGGAGGGAGTGGAGTTGGGCAAGGTTCTGGCGGGGCGGTTTCTGGAGCACATGAAGGACCCTCAAAAATGTGGTACCTCCATTGAGGAGCAATTCCTCGAAGCGCTTGAAATTTCAAGGAACGCCGCTTCCTCTCAACGGTGAATCACTGTTCATTTTCTGGGCCTGAACCGGTTGCTTTTTTGTTGACAAAAGAAACCTGGGGTTATATCCTCATCTGCTACATAATTACTCGCCGGTTCAGTGTATTGTGCTTTCGTTGTGCGAGATATGCCAGTTGAAAGAAAGCAAAAGGCGAGGGAGTTCGGCACCGGTCGTCGCCACGCTCTTTTGTTCATGATACGTGATCTGTATATAGATTTTTTTGGATAGGGTTGCAGTATTAACAGTAATTTAAAGGAGGAAATCATGGCAAAACATGAGACACCCTTGTTGGACCAGTTGGAAGGCGGCCCCTGGCCGAGCTTCGTCAGCGACCTGAAGCATCAGGCCGAGACCAAGCCGGAAGTTTACGACATTCTGGGTCAGCTTGAATTGTCCTACAAGGATCGGATCACCCATTGGAAACACGGCGGTATCGTCGGCGTTTTCGGTTACGGCGGCGGTATTGTCGGTCGTTATTCGGATGTTCCTGAGCAATTTCCGGGTGTTGAGCATTTTCACACCATTCGTGTTGCCCAGCCGGCATCGAAATACTACTCCACCGAGAATCTGCGCAAGCTCATGGATCTCTGGGAGAAGCACGGTTCGGCCGTGACCAATATGCACGGTTCCACCGGAGACATCATCCTGCTTGGCTGCCGGACCGAGGCTCTGGAACCGTTTTTCTGGGATCTGACCCATGAAATGGGCCAGGATCTTGGCGGTTCGGGCTCCAACCTGCGTACTCCGGAGTGTTGTCTCGGTACGTCCCGTTGCGAGTGGTCCTGCTACGACACCCAGGAGACTTGCTATCACCTGACCTTGCACTATCAGGACGAGATTCACCGTCCGGCCTTTCCGTACAAATTCAAGTTCAAATTCTCCGGTTGCGCCAACGACTGTGTTGCGGCGATCGCCCGTTCCGACATATCCGTCATCGGTACCTGGAGAGACGAGATCCGCATCGATCAGGCTGCGGTAAAAGAATACATCGCCGGCAATTATCCGTCCAATGGCGGTTCGCACAGCGGCCGTGACTGGGGTCCTTTCGACATCCAGAAAGAGGTTATCGACCTGTGCCCGACCGAATGTATGTGGATGGAAGGCGACGAGCTGAAGATCGACGACAAGGAGTGTACCCGCTGTATGCATTGCATCAACGTCCTGCCTCGGGCCCTGCGTCCCGGCGCGGATCAGGGAGCGTCTATTCTGGTTGGCGCCAAGGCCCCGATCCTCGACGGCGCCCAGATGTCGACCCTGATCGTTCCGTTTATGAAGATAGAAAAAGAGAACGAATTCGAAGAACTGATCGAGTTCATCGAAACTGTCTGGGACTGGTGGATGGAAGTCGGCAAGAACCGCGAGCGTGTGGGTGAAACCATGCAGCGCATCGGTCTGAACAACTTTATCAAGATCATGGGGCTTGAACCGATTCCCCAGATGATCAGGATTCCTCGTGAGAACCCCTATGTGTTCTGGGCCGAGGAAGAGGTTGAAGGTGGCTTTGATCGCGACATCGATGAATTCCGCGCCCGTCACGCTGCCTAATCGGATTATTACTATTTACTACTAATTATATAAGGAGACATATCATGGGATATAATCCGGACAAACCGATGGAAGGACGGATCACGGATCTCGGTCCACCACATTACGCGCAGTTCTTCCCGCCGGTCATCAAAGAAAACAAGGGTAAGTGGCTGTGGCACGAAATTCTGCAGCCCGGCGTCCTGATGCACAAATCTGAAACCGGCGACGAAGTCTATACCGTACGGGTTGGTACCGCACGACTGATGACCTGCCAATTCGTTCGTGAAATCTGCGATGTCGCCGACGCCCACTGCGACGGCCACCTGCGTTTCACCACCAGGAACAATATCGAGTTCATGGTTGACGCAAAAGACAAGGTTCAGCCCCTGCTTGACGATCTGGCCAGCCGCGGCAACAAGTTCCCCGTAGGCGGAACCGGTGCCGGCGTGACCAATATCGTTCACACCCAGGGCTGGATCCACTGCCACACCCCGGCCACCGATGCGTCGGGACCGGTCAAGGTAGTCATGGATGAGCTGTTCGAGTATTTCACCTCGATGACCCTGCCGGCTCAGGTGCGTATCGCTCTGGCCTGCTGCTTGAATATGTGCGGTGCGGTACATGCGTCCGATATCGCCATACTCGGTATCCATCGTAAACCCCCAATGATCGATCACAAGCGCATCACCGGTGTCTGCGAATTGCCGCTGGCCATCGCCTCCTGTCCGCTGGGTGCGGTTAAGCCCGCCAAAGCGACGGTTGACGGTGAGGAAATCAAGTCTGTCTCAGTTACCGTTGAGCGCTGTATGTTCTGTGGTAACTGCTACACCATGTGTCCGGCCATGCCGATGGCAGACCCGGAAGGTGATGGAATTGCAATTCTGGTCGGCGGAAAGGTTTCCAATACCCGTTCGGAGCCAAAATTCTCCAAACTCGTTATTCCGTTCCTGCCCAACAACACACCGCGCTGGCCGGAGACCGTCGAGGCGGTCAAGAAGATTCTTGAAGCGTATGCCAAAGATGCCAAGAAGTATGAGCGCGTCGGTGAATGGGCTGAAAGGATCAGTTGGGAGCGTTTCTTTGAGAAATGCGATATCCCATTTACAGAAAAGAGCATCGATGATTACCGCCTGGCGTATAATACCTGGCGTACAACCACTCAGTTCAAGTTCAGTAGCCATATCAAATAATAGATTTGATTGTGTTTTTCTGCTGATCGGGAGCCCGTCGCGCATCGCGTGGCGGGCTTTGATGCCCTTTTGGTCACATTAAAAAAGGAGAAAGAAGATGCCTCTGAGTGATGATGAACTAAAAGATGCGATTTGTGAAAAAGCGGCAAAGTCACCGAAACCGCAGCTCTATATCAAAGACTTTTACAAGTGCGATCCGGACTCCAAGCCGCGTAAGATCAAGAACGTCGCCAACGAACTCGTTCGTGAAGGCCGTTTGATGTTCTGGTCCTCCGGTTCCACCACCATGTATGCGGATCCGAGTCGTATTCAGAATGAGGAAAAGAATAGGTAGACCAACTCCTTCTGATATCGATTGAAGCGCAAAGTTCAGCCGAACTTTGCGCTTTTTGTTATTTATGGGTTACCAAGATCTGTTTCTGCAGACCACTGAATCGACTAACCGCGTTGCCAAAGAGATGGGCGCCAGTGGCGTCGCGCATGGCAGTGGGGTGGTTGCCGACACCCAAACCGCCGGGCGCGGACGGCTGGGGCGCCAGTGGCATTCACCGCCAGGGTGTAACCTCTATTGTTCCTATGTGATCAGGCCAGACATAGATTTACAGGATTACCCCAAGCTCACCATGGTAGCCGGAGTTGCCGCGGCCCAATGTGTGCAGGACCACTCCTCTCTCGCTGTCGGCTTAAAATGGCCCAACGATCTCTATATCGACACCAGAAAATGCGGTGGCATTCTCTGTGAAGCTTCACCTGCTGCCACACCCCCCTTCGCGGTTATCGGCATCGGTATCAACTGTAACCTGAATACTTCGGAGATCCCTGAAGAGCTCAAAGGTATGGCAACATCTTTGCTCATGGAGGGAGGTTGCAGGATCGATCCCCAACAGCTCTTTGTCGATCTACGTGAACATCTTCTCGACGCTGTGAGGGATTTTGAAAAGCAGGGATTTTCACACATTCTTTCCACATGGAACCATTTCGATACGTTTCGGGGAACACACATGACCTGGGTTCGTGAGGATGGCAAACCGGTAGAGGGAATCAGCCTTGGTCCCGATCTCGATGGTTCTCTGGTGGTGCAGGACCTTGATGGGAACCGCCACAAGGTGATCTCAGGGGATGTCACACTTGTAGGATCCGTCCCGATGGAGCGGTCTTGATGGAGATCCGAGAAGTGAATTTATAATTGTCTGGTGCTGCATTGTGAGTCCCAACGGAGCGCTGAAAATGATTACCGATCGCAATAGGTCGCGTAGCGACCGTCATCCGGTCGGTTTTTCAGCGCGGAGTTGTGAAAAGGCCGAGCGCGCCAGCACCAGGCAATTATAAATACACGCTTACAAGAATCAATGAGTAACCAACTCCGTAAAGGTACTCCGCGATATAGCCTACACCTATCCACAACAACTTGGTCAAAAGTTACTGGAGAGTCAGAGCGATCACCCAAAAGGAAGGGGCAGCCGTCAGCGGCTGCCCCTTGTGTTTGTAAACAGGCGGGAACGTGCTAGTAGCGGTAGTAATCAGGCTTGTAGGGACCCTCGATCCCAACACCGATGTAGTCGGCTTGTTTTTTGCTCATGGTGGTGAGAGTGGCCCCGATTTTCTGCAGATGCAGGCGGGCAACCATTTCATCGAGCTTCTTGGGCAAGAAGTAGACCTTGTTTTCATACTCTTCCGGATTTTTCCACAATTCGATCTGGGCCAGAACCTGATTGGTGAACGAATTGCTCATCACGAAGCTGGGGTGGCCGGTGGCGCAGCCCAGGTTGACCAGTCGCCCTTCAGCCAGAACAATAATCTTCTTGCCGTCAGGGAAGGTGATGTGATCCACCTGGGGTTTGATATTTTCCCAGTCCAGCTCGCGGATTGAGGCGATATCGATTTCAGAGTCAAAGTGTCCGATATTGCACACTATTGCCTCGTGGGGCATGTGATCCATATGGGCCCTGGTAACGACATCTACGTTACCAGTACAGGTGACGAAGATATTGCCGAGGGGCGCCGCCTCGTCCATGGTCACTACCCGGTAGCCTTCCATCGCCGCCTGCAGGGCGCAGATCGGATCGATCTCGGTAACCAGTACCGTGGCTCCCATGCCGGAAAGGGCCTGGGCACAGCCTTTGCCGACATCGCCGTAGCCCGCAACCACTGCAATCTTGCCGGCAATCATCACGTCAGTCGCCCTCTTTATCCCGTCGATAAGCGATTCTCTGCAGCCGTAGAGGTTGTCGAATTTTGACTTGGTCACCGAGTCATTGACGTTGATTGCCGGGCAGAGCAGCGTGCCGTTAACGGCCATTTCGTTGAGGCGATGCACCCCCGTTGTTGTTTCCTCGCTGATGCCTTTGACCTGGGCCATCTCATCACGATACTTCTGATGCA
>JABDQA010000219.1 GCA_013042475.1 Desulfofustis sp. | reverse complement strand
GTTCCGCTCAGTTTTTTGATTACTTCATTGGCCAGTACCAGACCGAATATCGCAGTTATAGTCGGCAGACTGCCCAAGGTGTTTCTTGTGCGACCCCGATCCGTGCCGGTTTCGATCTGGGCGGGGCCAATTTCCTGAGTGTAATCGAAATCGACCCTCTCGATTGAATAGACACAGGTGATTCCTGAGACGATCTGGTCTTTTCTAAGTCGTTTTCGTATCCGTTTAGCCAGGGGGCAGTGATTCGATTCGGAGAGATCACCTACCCTGACGGCCAGAGGGTCGGACCGCAGGGCGGCGCCCATCGAGGAGAACACCGGGACACCATTTTGGTAGCAGGATCGGAGAAGCTGCACCTTTGGGTTGAGCGAATCGATCGCATCGACCACGATATCGGGCTGGCGGCTGAAAATCTGTTCAACCGACTCTTCATCGACAAACAGCTCCAGGGGTTCAACCCGACAGGCTGGGTTGATATCAGAGATCCGATCGGCCGCTGCGATCACTTTTGAGGTGCCAATGGTCGATTCAAGGGCGAAGATCTGCCGGTTGATATTGGTGGGTTGAACAGTGTCAAAGTCGACCACGGTGAGCCGGCCGATGCCGGAGCGGGCCATTGCTTCCAGAGCATATCCACCGACCGCACCCAGGCCGATCACTGCCACGTGACTACCGGTGAGACGTTTAAACGACTCACTGCCCAGTAGCATTCTGGTTCGTGAAAACCGTTGCATTTCGATACAGTTGAGCACTTAGCTGGGCAGGTGCAACCTGCAGTAGTCGAGCGGCGCAGAGGTAGAGATCTGCCACATCCGCTGGTTCATTGATTGCATCTTTGTTCTTCTCTTTATGATCGGGGTTTTTGGCGTACGGTGCATCCGTTTCCAGCAACAGCAGAGACTTGGGCGTCTGGGTGAATGTTTCCCGCAGCTTTGTCTGTCCAATGCCAGCCAGCGCTTCGGAATAAGAGAGGTAACAGCCGAGCCTGGTCAACCTTCTCATGATCTCCGTTGATCCGTTAAAAGAGTGAATCAGCACCGGCGGCAACTGCTGATGTGTGCTAAAATCAGACAACAGATCGACCAGGGCACCCCAAGCCCTTACACAATGGGCTGAAAGCGGCCAGCTCTGCTCAGCCGCCAGTGTCAGGTGTTCGGTAAACAATTTTTGCTGAATTTCAAAATCAATCTGGCAGCTACGATCCAGGCCGGTCTCACCGATGCCAACGGCATTATTCAGGGTAACAACCTTGGCGAGCAGTCGCTGCTGCCAGCCAGCCTTCGCTGTGTCACTGAACCAGGGATGAATGCCGAAAAAGGCGACGATTTCCTGATGAGCAAAGGCAAGGTCAGCAATCACAGGCCAGTCTTCTTCCTGGATGGCGTTGCAGAAAAGCAGGCGGACCCCGGCGTTCCTGGCTCGTAACATAACCTGTTCGGGTTGGAAACGGGGGTCCTGCAAATGGAGATGGGCATCGACGTAGTGGTTTTGCATGGTTATTCGACCCAGGAGAAGATGCGGGCGGAAAGAAGGAGGAACAGCATCGTGGTAAATATCATCAACCCGCACTCGAGTTGGATGTCGATCAATGTCCCACCTTCGTTCATCACCTTTCTGGCTGCCTTAAGAAGATGGGTGAGCGGAAACAGCCAGGAGAGTTGCTGAACCCACTGTGGTGCGCCTTCAAGCGAAAACCACACCTCAGAGAGAAACATCATGGGCCATGATATAAAATTGAGCGCCCCGCTGGTGAACTCCTCGCTGATGCCTCGAGCAGCAAGGAACAGGCCCATGGAGCAGAGGCTCAGACCACCAAGAAAAAAGGTGAAAAGAAACAGCAGCAGCGAACCCTGCATCCGGAAATCAAAGATCAGATCGGAGCCGAACCAGACCACAGAAAAGGTGAACATGAGGAGAAATATGCGTGACAGCATTTGGGCGGAGAGATACTCGAAGGCGGTCAAGGGCGTCGCTTTGAGGCGCTTTAGCGCACCATTCTTTCGGTAGCGAACCACCACGTAGCCGACTCCCCAGAGGGCCGAAAACATCATGTTCATAGCCATGATGCCCGGGAAGAACCAGTCGATGTAGCGGGCCCGCGTGCCGTCAATGGCAATCCGACTGGCGCCATGGTTATCCCGAGGTATCAAGGCTGCCTGGTAAAGCTGTTCAACTATCCGGCCCTTGGGAGAGGCATCGTTGACCCAATAGCGTCGATCAGCGGAGGCTCCATCGATGAGCAGATCGATCTTATGCTGGCCGATTTTTATCAATCCTTCTTCAACACTTGCAATAGCAATGAAATCCAGTGCGGGGTCAGTCTGCAAATGGCTTGGGAGATGTGTCTCTTCAAAAACCACGCGGTCTGCTGATTGGGGGAACACCCCGATTTTATAACGCTGGAAGGTTTCGCCGCTGAAAATGATGCCAAAGCCAAGGATGATCAGGAAGGGAAAGGCGAAGTTCCAGCCAAACGCAGCCCGGTCACGGAAAAATTCTTTGTTTCTGGCACGAAATATTACCCAGATCCTCTGCAGGCTCGCCATTGTCAATCCCTTAACTGTTTGCCGGTGAGAATCAGGAAGACGTCCTCGAGGTTCGGGGACTGCACACGCATGTCGGTGAGATCTACCCCGGCATCGATAAGGCGGGTGAGCACTCCGTCAACGTTGGCGGTACGGATGAAAATCGAGGATGCGTCAGCTTGATAGTCGAGATCGAGCCCTTCGAGTGGAGCTTCAGCTGAAGCTCGGGGCAGTTTTATCGTATTGGTGGTGCAGTGGGTGGCAATTAACTCAGTCGGACTGCCTTCGGCGATAATTTTCCCCCCATCCATAATGGCAATGGTGTCGCAGAGATACTGCGCCTCTTCCATGGAGTGAGTGGTAAGGATAATGGTCTTGCCGTCCGCCTTGATCTCATCGACTATATCCCATAGGTAGTGACGTGACTGAGGATCAAGGCCGGTGGATGGCTCATCCAGGAAGATCAAGTCGGGGCGGTTGACCAGCGCCAGGGCAAGCATCAATCGCTGTCGCTGACCTCCGGAGAGCTGGTCGTTGCGTTGCTCCAATATGGGATCCAGGTTGCAGCGCTGCATCAGCCAGTCTATTTCCTGAGGGTTTTTATATAATTGACGATAACATTTAAGGGTTTCTTTCACGCTTAGGTAGTTCAACAGCGAAGTATGCTGAAACTGGATGCCGACCTGCTCTCTAAACGACTCATCACGGGGGCTGCCTCGGAAGAGAATCGATCCTCCGGTGGGCTCGATGATATTCTCGATCATTTCCATGGTGGTCGTCTTACCAGCGCCATTGGGGCCCAGCAAACCGAAGCAGCTACCCTGCTCGACACTGAACGACACGTCTGCCACCGCGACCACGGTTTTGTAGTGCTTCTGTAAGTGTTGGACTTCGAGAATTGACATTTAGCTACCATAATCAGAGAATTGCATTTGACGACAATGGGTAGTTTATTTCATCGTTTTGTGTAATTTTCAAGAATATTCTCAATTAATTACAGCCAAACTATCCTTATTTGGATCGCCGCCGTTGGGCAGTGATCACTGGGGACAGATGTACAATCTTTGCCCCGAGGCTCATATTGACATGATAGTGAGAATCAATTACCTTTGATAATCATTACTAACAAGGGGCTACGCATGCATATGAGAATGACAAGCCAGCGGGAGATCATTCTTAGAGAACTGCAGGACAGTCATCAGCATCTCACTGCTGATGAACTGTATGAGCGGGTTAAAAAAATCATGCCCCGTATCAGTCTGGCGACGGTGTACAGGAATCTGGAAAAGCTTTCAGAGGCTGGTATTATCGGTAAGCTGGAAATAAGTGGACGGCAGAAAAGGTTTGATTCTGACATCCATCCCCACGATCATATCTATTGTCTGGAGTGTCATCGGGTCGACAATATCGAGTTCGACCGGAACCTGGTCAATCCAACAGCGGTTGCCTCAGACAAAGGGTACCGGATATCTGGGTACCGGGTCGAGTTCAAAGGAATCTGCTCTACCTGCTGGGCTATGTTGAATAAAAGGGAAGATGGAGACAAACAATGACCGAGTTGACTGGAGAACAAATGCTGATCCTGGAAGCTTTAGCGGGTACTGAGGCACCATGGGGATCAAAAGATATCGTTGCTGCAACCGGGCTGGATAAGAAAGTTGTAAGCAATAAAATTGCGGCTATGAAAAAAGCGGGGTTGGTGGACAGCCCGGTGCGCTGTAAATATGGAGTCACCGAGGCCGGCAAGAAGGCAATTTCCTAGTCACTCGATAAAGTATTAGAAATTTAATGCCACAATAGAGTGGCTGCCCTGCAGAGTGGACAAATCATGTGCTGACGCAGCGCTGATGGGTGATTTTGGCTTCTATCGGCATGAACTTCAGATCAGTCCGGCAATAGGTTGTAGAGGTAGGAAAGAATATCGGTACGGGTGACTATGCCGATAATCTTGTCATTATGGCTTACCGGCAGATGGCCGATATTCTTTTCGATCATCAATTGAGCTGCCTGGGCTGGTTTATAGTGGGGTGGGATCGTCGCCACATCGCGAGCCATGAATGCTTTGACCGGGCTTTTCCACTGCTTGTCCAGCTTCAACTTCTTCAAGTCCCAGAGCACGATAATGCCTTCGAGCTTATCTTCCGTGCCGACCAGGATTCCCCTGATATTCTGCTCCTGCATCATATCCCTGATCTCGTGCATCGGGATTGAACCATCGACCATAGTAACCGGAAACGACATCAGATCAGCAATGGTAACACCGCCGATTTTGGTGCTCTTGATCAGCTCTATCAGTTTTTCCTTGATCTGGTTGGGCTGGTAATCGCCATTTCGAGTGGTGGCAGAGCCCGCGCCAGGATGGCCGCCGCCACCAAAATTTTTAAGGATTTGACCCACGTCAATCATCCGTCCGGCCCCGCTGCGTCCGATTATGGTGCACGATTTTTCATCGTTGACGCAGATAACAAAGACCGCATCGGCATTGATAATAGTGCGATACATACTAACAATTGCGGCCAGCATCGGAACTTTTTTGTCAGGTTTGAGAATATTGATCCCGACGGTGAGGTGATTGAAGGTAATTTTTTCGGTGTCCTGCATCATGGTCAGCAGAATATCTCTCTGCAGTTCCTCATAAGGCGGATTGAGGAAAAATGAGGCAACGTTGAGATCGGCACCGTTGGCCAGCAGGAAGGAAGCGGCTGCGGCGTCCTCGGCGGTGGTGGAGGGATAGCTGAGGTGCCCCGTATCTTCGTAGAGTCCGATCAGGAGCACGGTGGAAACAAGTGCGTTGAGGTCCATCTTCCGCCGCTTCATTTCCCTGACCAGAAGAGTCACTGTGGCGCCGACCGGTTCCTGACAACGGAAATCAGCTTCTATGTCACCGCCGTTCAGATGGTGATCCCAGAGCAGAACCTCCACATCGTCTCGACCCCTTAGTTTGTCCATCCGATCAAGACGCCGCCATTGGTCGGTATCGACAACAATCAGCCTGGTCACATCATCGAATTTGACTTCACTGGGGAGGATGATATTGAACGCCGTCTTGTGGGTGGAGAGAAACTTGGCGACGTTGTTGTTGACCGAAGTAGGAATCACCCCCACTGAGTTAGGAAAGAGAAGGGTTGCACCGATAACCGAAGCCAAGGCGTCGAAATCACTATTTTTGTGGGTGGTGACGACCTGCATTCGAGATTGAACTCAGCTTCTGAATTGATAGATTGGCCTGGTCCTCGGGTCCAGGTAGAGCACCATGTACTCCGGGGCAGCATTTTTCAGAGTACGTTGTCTGTTGGCTGGTGCCGGGTGGGTCGAGAGGAACTCGGCTGGACCGCTGCTGCCTGCTTTTTCCATCTTTTGCCACAGAGTTGCCGCGGCCCTGGGATCGTAACCGGCCCTGGCGGCTAACTCCAGGCCCATGAGGTCGGCTTCAGATTCTGAAGACCTGCTGTTCGGCAGTTGTATTGCAAGCGCTGCAGCCAGCGCAGTACCAGTCAGGGCCGCCCCACCGTACCCACTGTCCCTGGTGGCAATACCTATGCCAATGACCCCGAGCTGAGAAGCCATGGCCACCGACATCCTCTCAGCCGTGTGATTGGCAAGGGCATGGGATATTTCATGGGCCAATACCTGGGCCAGCTCATCATCGGTGGGATCCACTTTGTTGAGCAGACCAGTGTAAATCGCCATCTTGCCGCCGGCCATGCACCAAGCATTAACCATCTCTGGATCATCGATCACCTTGATGGCCCAGTCCCAGTTTCTGGTGTGAGGATAGAGCTCGATGGCCTGGTATATAATCCGTCCTGTGATAGTTCTAACCCGCTCGGCGACCGCCGGGTCGGAGTCTATTTTACCTTCCTTGGCGAGTGGTTGCAGCGTCTGGATATAGGCCTTCTGGGAGGCGACTATGGCGGCCTCAGGCGAAACCAGCATGAGCTGGTTACGGCCAGTGGGGCTGGTCGCACAACCGCCGAGAAAGAGAACGAGAACAAGTAAGTGTAACAGATATTTCATGGGCACCACTATACCAGAAAGGGCTTGAAAAATACATTCAATTGCCCCAGACTGTGATTTGATATCTTCAGCCATTACCAATTCAAAACATACACTAACCAGGCAAGTATCTTAAAGCAAACCATCAGAGGGGGAACCTATGGATCTCAATAATAAAATCATGGTAATTACCGGCGCCAGCTCGGGTATTGGCATGGCAACCGCCAGGAGATTGGACCGGGCGGGTGTTAAATTTGTCCTCAATGCCAGAAGTAAGGGCAAGCTGGAAGCACTGGCAGCTGAACTTGGCAGTGCGGTCTGTGTGACTGGCGACATGATTGAGCCGGAGACACCGCAGAAGATCCTCGACATGGCTTTCTCGGAGTTCGGCAGGGTCGATATTCTCTTCAATAATGCGGGAGTGATGCATATCGGCGGTATCGACGAGGTCGACATCGAAACATTGTGCCAGATGGTGCGCCTCAATTTCGAGTCGGTGGTCCGCATGAGTTATCTTGTATTACGACACATGAAGCGCCAGGGCAGCGGGTTTCTGATCAATTCCTCAAGTCTGGCTGGATTGAAGGCATTTCCGGAAATAGGCGCCTACAACGGAACTAAATTTGCGGTGGAAGCATTCACCGATGCATTGAGGATGGAGCTGGCCGGCACCGGGGTCAAAGTAACGGCCATCGAGCCCGGTAGAACCAAAACCGAGTTGTTCAGTCACTGGCCCGAAGAAAAGCAATTCAAGCCAGAAAACGGGCTGATTGAAGCTGACGATATTGCCCGCTGCATCGAATTTATCCTGGAGCAGCCGCAGGAGGTGCTGATTCCACGTCTGTTGGTAGTGCCAGCCAGACAGGAACGCTAGCCTGACGTTCATGGAAAAACAAGATTTCCACCCTTTGGGTGAGTCGACACGTCCTACTATCCCTCGTCGCGGAAAACAGTTGCTACTTTTACCTCCCATTATTTCCGGGAGAGCCAGCAAGAGAATTGTCTCCCCCAAATTCTTTCGACTGGCAGTCGATCTGAAATTCTGCAGGCCGGAATCGGTTGGCTTGAAAGGGACTAACGGCAGCGGGTCCTGGCTCAGGCTCTGATCTGCTCTTCAGCAAGCATTTTATCGATAAAATCAAGGACGAATTGTCGCTGCACCGCAGTTGCGTGGGCGATACAGCTGCAGTGCAGATTTGTCTTGGAACGCACCAGGAGCTCGAAACAGACCCGCTTCTCGTCAATCTCCACAGCCAGGAAAAAGGGACCGCATTGATCATGGCCGCGTTGCGCTTCGGCCAACAGCTCATCGGGCAGCTCAATCCAGAAAATGCCGGCCATCGGTCCAGGTGTGAGTGTTCTTTTCAGGTAGGATTCGAGGTTGTCTCTTTCGAGGATCGATAACTCATCTATGACAAATTGTCTCATGTCGGGTGATAACAGATTGATGCGGATTTTCAAATATCGAGGAAGGTAGTGTTGCGGTTCAGTACTTCGCAGCCGTCTTCACGGACCACCGCCAGGTTTTCCAAACGGACACCGCCCCAGCCCGGAATATATATGCCTGGCTCGATGGTGACGATCATCCCGGGTTTGAGCTTTTGACGGCTTCTGAACGACAGGCTCGGCGCTTCATGGACGGCGAGACCGACGCCATGGCCCAACGCGTGACCGAAGTACTTACCGTAACCACTGTCGGCGATCACTTTTCTAGCGGCTCGGTCCACCTCTCTCATCTGCCTGCCAGGCTTCACAGCAACGATGCCGGCGAGCTGCGCCTCTCGCACTATTCGATGGATGCGGGTGTAGATCTGGTCGGCGGTACCCAGCACGAAATTTCTCGTCATGTCAGAGCAGTAGCCATCCAGAACCAACCCCATGTCAATGGTGACACCCTGATCTTTACCGATGACCTTATCTGTCGGTACCGCATGGGGCAGGGCGCCGTTTTCTCCGGAGGCGACGATGGTACTGAAACTGGGTCCCTCGGCTCCCGACTTGCGCATTCTCGATTCAATAGCTGCGGCCGCCTCTATCTCAGTCATGTCACCGTTGAGCCTTTCATAGATGTGGCTGAACACCGCTTCGTTGAAAGCGGTGGAACGGCGCAACAGTTCTATTTCCTCTTCACTTTTGATAAGCCGCTGCTGCTCAACGAAATCAGTGACCGGAACCAGCTCAATCTTATGTTTCTCCGCCATGGTCGCCAGCTTGACACCGAAGCTATGAAGGGTGTAATGGCTTTCGAAAGCGAATCTGCGGATCCCGTTCTCTCCGAGGAGGTCGTTGAGCAGGGCAAGCACCCCTTTCTGGTAGAGGGTGACCGGTAGAGACGTTTCTTCCTCGGCCTGCAACTGATAACGAAAATCAGTGAGTAGCCGGGCACGACCGCGTGCGGGGATAAAGAGCAAGCCCGAAGTTTCGTTAACGCCATGATCCGTCGCCCGGTAGCCACTGAGATAGCGTCTGTTCTCGGGACGGCTGATCAGGATCGCATCTATTTTTTTTCTTCTCAGGCGACTCCTGAGACGCTTGAGGCGCTCATCGTAATCGATACCCACCGCTGTTGCCGACGCCGTTGGCATTTAAATCCCGAAGCGCTGTCCGATCAGCTCTTTGCGTTGATCCAGGGCATCGTTGTATTGATTATTCAATTCAGCAGAGGAGCGCGCCCACTCTTCCTGGTACTGAGGATGCATGGTCGGATTCAATGCCATTTCGTCGTCAACTGCGAGGCCCTGCTGCTGGAGTTGCATCTTGAGCTGGTTAAGGATTGATTCGTCAAATTGCTGTTTCACCTGCTCGCGATGTTGACCATACTGCTCGAGGATCTGTTTGAGTTCTGAGCAGAGGGTGGCAATATCCGACGAGTTGCCGCTGAGTTCCTGGAGTCCCGTCAGACTGCGCAGGCTCTGCTCGGAAATCTGTTCGTCACGAGGCAGCACTATGTTTCTCAGCAGAGTTTGTGCCATCCCGCCCCGGACTGCCATCTGTTCTTCCGGCGCTTTGCTTTTAAGCTGTTCCAGCAGATTAGTTCCGTCGCTGTTGAGATAGGCCGCAGCGAGCCGCATCCCCTCATTGGCGCTCGTTTCATCGGTGGAGGCCTCTTCGGCTTCAGCAGCCATTCGGGCTGCTCTTTCCATGACCATGTCCATGGTGCTTCTTATTTCTGCCATAATGTCTAACTCTCTGTAGAGGTTTGCTTGATATCAGTAAAATAAGACCGAATGTACCCCAGGATAATGGCGGCCGTAAAGAAAATTGATTCATCGTTTCCTGCAGAGACGGGCGCAGAAAAAGCCGTCGATGGTGGTGTCGGGCAGTGGCGCCAGATAGCCTTCGCGGATCAGCTCATTGCATGACGGTGGGAGAAAAGAGGCGCAGTCGGTAAGGGTGAATTCGCTGTGTTCGGTTAAAAACCTCTCAACCAGACCGCTATTTTCTTCGGGTTCGATGGAGCAGGTGGCATATACCAGTATACCGTCCTCGGCAAGAAGCGTGGCTGCCAGATTCAACAGCTCCAGCTGCCTGACCACGAAATCCTCCAGATCCTGTTCACGCCGGTTCCAGCGAATATCGGGGTGCCTGCCGATAACCCCTGTTCCCGAGCAGGGAGCATCGATGATAATGCGATCGAAAGCTGCTCCGCCAGACTCGGCAAATTTCTGCAGGGTCTGGTGGTGCAGACCCACTGGACAGCCCTTGTTCTGGCGCTGCAGATTCTGCTTCAGCAGATGGTAGCGACGGATATCGGGTTCCACTGCCGTGAGACGGCAGTTTTTTTCCTCAAGTAGCAGGCGCAAATGGGTAGTCTTGCCGCCCACCCCGGCACAACCATCCAGGCATGAGAGTCCGGGTGAAAATGGGGCCAGCAGCATTGAGGCAAGCTGGGAAGCCTGATCCTGGACCTGTACTGTGCCCTGATCAATCCCCTTGATTTCGTCTATTTTACCCCGGTAGTCTCGAACCAGAAGCGCTTTCGGTGCATAGTTACCGCTGATGGCTGCAATAGACTGAACTTGAAACGATTCCCGGAGCTCAGTCAGAAGATCAATAGAATCGACTCTGAGACAGAGAAGAGGTTCGTGGTTGTTGTGCTGACAGATTCTTCTCATTTCCTCTTCACCGTAGTGTTGCTGCCAGCGGTTGGTGAGCCAGGCCGGATGGTTAAGCAGCGGCCGACCACTGTCATCCGGTTCCTCTGGGTTCGGCAGCTGAGCTTTTTGGCGAATTGACTCTCGCAACACGCCATTGACAAAGCCCTGTAGGCGGGAAGGTAAATTCTTCGCCTTTACCGCTTTTACCGTTTCGTTTACCGCTGCTGAGGGGGGAATTCTGTCAAGAAAAAAAATCTGAAAGAGCCCGCAACGCAGCGCCTGATGCACGTAGGGCTTCATTTTACCCAGTGGTTGTCGACAGAGATGTGCGAGCAGCCTGTCCAGATAGTCTCGGTTCCTGAGAACCCCGTAGACTATTTTCATCGCCAGCTGCCTGTCTTGACGCTCCAGTGCGGCACCCTGCTCCATCCTGTCGAAGATCGCCGATACCGGTACCCTGGCCTTATCGAGTTCGCAGAGAATAGTTATGGCCGCACTGCGGGGAGTCATCTTCATGGGGAAAATTGTGAAAGTGATGAGGGCAGAAAGCTCACCCCGGGCCCGTAAAGCTATTCAGGCCCGATCGGTCATCGAAAGTCCGTTGGTCCACCAGTATAATCATGATTATCAGAGAGGGCGAGAGGTTCACCGTTCAGCGCGTCGAGAAAATTGTTTCAGAATCTGGACAGTGGACCTCCTTGCTGTTAAGGTGAAATTCGGAAATCAGGCACAAGCAGGAGACAGGGACTGATGATCAGAATGAGACACTTCGGTCGTGCCGGGCGGCTAATTGCGGCCGCCATGTTTATGACGTTGCTGACCGTCGCTCACGCATCGGCATTCACACTGGACCAGGTGCGGCTTCGTGATGAGTTGCTCTGTGGAGTAGCATCCGATCTTCCCGGTTTCTCCAAAGCCGATTCCGAGGGTACCTGGCACGGCATCAATGTCGATATCTGCCGGGCAGTTGCAGCCGCTGTGCTCGGCGACAGCAGCAAGGTCAGGTTTGTGCCGCTTAACCAAAATGATGCGATCACATCGCTGCTTTCGGGGGAAGCGGATCTTTTGTCGATGAATCTGGGCTGGAATTTGAGTTATGACACCTCTGTGGGTATTCATTTCTGTGGTGTCACCTTCTATGACGGTCTGGGGTTCATGGTGCCGGTGAAAAGTGAAATTGGCAGTGCCTTGGAACTGGGAAACAGCTCAATTTGTCACGAGCCGGTGGAGTCGGTCGAAGCAGGGCTCGATAAGTTCTTTGCCAGTCATAATCTGTCCTACCGAAAGGTGGAATTTGCTGGTGAGCTAGCGTTCAGGTCGGCGGTCCAGTCAGCGCAGTGTGAGGTGATCAGTGGTAACCTGTCGCGTCTTGCTATTCTGCGTATGGGGTTGCCGCAACCGGAATCGTATCAGATTCTCCCGGAAACTATTTTACGAAGACCACTGGGACCGGCTGTGCGTCAAGGTGACGACGGCTGGTTCAATGTCGTCCGCTGGGTACTTTTCATCCTCAAGATAGCTGAAGATGAAGGCCTGACCTCGGCTAATCTTGAAATAATGAAATCGAGCACTGACACCGATATCAGGAGGTTGCTGGGACTCGAGGGCATCAAGGGAACAGGGCTCGGACTTAGCGACGATTGGGTAATTCGGGTCATCAGTCAGGTCGGTAATTACGGTGAAATTTTCGAACGAACCCTGGGCCGTAATTCACCAATCAAGATGGAGCGCCACCTCAACGAAATTTGGAGTCGTGGCGGACTCCACTACGGGCCAGCCATCGATTAACTTAACTTTTAAAGTCTTATAAACGCGTCCGCAGTGTGGCTTGTGTTTCCATGAACGTCGGGTAAATTTCTATCCACATGCATATCCACTGGCTGCAGCATGTTCCCTTCGAGGGACTTGGCATAATTGATTCCTGGGCCGCCAGCTGCGGTCACACTTTGAGCTGCACAAAATTCTGGGACGGAGACGGACTGCCGGCACCAGATGCT
>JABDQA010000214.1 GCA_013042475.1 Desulfofustis sp. | reverse complement strand
GATCAGGGAAACCACCGGTATCGACATCGCGCCTAATTATCATTCGGCCCGCAACGCGCTGAGGCGCGGACATGTGCAGGGTATCTGGGATCGCAGGGATTTCAGGAGAAACCTGCACAAGGCGCTGATGACCATGGGCGGCCCGAATCTTTACTATCACTAAGAATCAGAGCGAATCAGGGGGACCCAATAGCCAAGGTATCCCCACCGTTCCCCCCTAATTCTCTATCAGCCTGGTGATAGGTTTCGATGGAACCGATGTCGAGGCGCCGCTCCCTTAGCTTAAACCCCATGACCGTGCTCTCGCGGCACAGATATTCGATGAAATGGCCAGGTGCATCGTGATTGGCCGAACTATTCAGAAATTGTTCGAGCTCTCCCCAAACCGATGGCTGGAAAAAGTAGAGTGGCGGGCAGACCCAGTGCGAGGGAGGTTTTTCGGGCTTTTCGTACAACCGTATCACCCTCTCGTCAGCACCAAACTCCAGCACTCCCGTGCGCCTGAGTATATCTTTCTGCTCTTCCACCAGGGCCACGATGCGATGTTCGTTCCCCTGGAGAAATCTCCGCCACAGGGGCGCGAGGGCAAAACGGTAGATATTGTCGCCACCGGAAACCAGGATCTTGTCAGGCACACCGATGATTTTCAACGCCAGAGCCAGGTCTGCTGAGGCACCGAGGCGATGATCGTTGTCCTTGGCCCCGTCATCGTAGATCTCAATGGAGAGCGCCCCATAGGTTTCCTGGGCAAGGTGGTCATCCCGCCAACGACAAATATGGTCGTAGAATCTACCGTTGCTTACCAGGTGAACGGCGCTGATTCCGGCACATTCGATTAGTTGGTCCAGGAGATAATCGAGCACGGGCCGACCGGCCACCGGCAGCAGCGGTTTGGGAAAATCTCTGGTCAGCGGATACATGCGGGTGGCGAACCCGGCGCAGAGAATCACCGCATTCATAGAAATCGTACCCCGTCATCGGAGCGGCTGAGCCTGACAAAAGCCTGATCGGCGACTTCCGGATGGAGTTTTTTATAGGTAGCCTCGATTTCCTCGGCGGCCACCGTCGCCCGCGACGATCGGGCCAGACCGACCACACAGCCGCCGAAGCCGCCGCCCATGAAACGCGAGCCATAGACGCCCTCGGTGCCGCTGACGATCTGCTGCAGGTTGCAGACCGCCGGAACCCCGCATTCATACTGCTCGATCGAACTCTTGCAGGATTTGTTCATAAGTTTGCCGAAGGTTTCAATATCGCCGCTGTTCCAGGCCGTCACACCGTCTTTGACTCGCTGAGACTCGGTGAAAAAATGAGCGGCCCGCTTATTGATGTGGGTCTGCAGCTGCTGTCCGAACCGGTCGAATGACGAGCGATCGACACCGGAGAGCACTTCGGCGCCCGGACGGCCAGCCAGTCGGGATAGTTCGGCGGCGGCCAACCTGCACTCATCGACCCGGGAGTTATAGCCTGAGGTAGTGAGTTCCCGTGAATATCCGGAATAGGCGACAATGATCCGGTAATCGCTCTCCGTGCGCTGGTCCTGCAGCTTGGCAACCGTTTTGTCCACCGTGTCGATGTACAGAAGGTGTCCTCTCTCACTAAAAACAATCGAAGTCTGGTCGAGAATGCCGTTATTGAGGCCGATATACTTATTTTCCGCCCGCCGGGTCAAATTGACGAAGTCCCAGTTCGACAGGTTCAGATCGTTTGCTCGGGCCAGGGCGTGGAGATAGGCGAGCAGAACAGATGCCGATGAACTGAGACCGCAGCCGGGCAGCATACCATCCAGCAAGCCGCTGATACCATGTTTGAGCTGATGGCTCTCCTGGAGCGCCAGAGCCGCGGCTCGAGGATAGACGCCCCAGAAACTGCCGGGCGATTCCGGGATGTCGGCCAGGCTGAAATTGACCTTGCCGGGATAGTTTCTGCTCCTCAACCGTATCTGATCGTCGTCAGTCCGAAGAAAGGCCATCAGGGTGCAGGCATTGATGGTCATGCCAAGCACCGCCCCTCCCTGATGATCGATATGGGCGCCCAGCGGGCAGATCCGGTAGGGAGAGGCAATCACCGAAACCTCTCTGGCCGCTGTTACCTGCTCGCAGGAAAAGGTATCGACCAGGGTCTTTTTCTGCTGCTCGAGATCGGGAAATTCCATATCTGTTCCTGGGTCAATCGGAAGAGGCTCAGAAGGTGATTACCCGGTAGCCGCCCTGCAGATACGCTTCCATCGACGGGTGGCCCATTAGGTCGCCGCCCACGGGCAACCCTTGTTCCCGGGCGTCGTCGATGGCGCCCAGCTTGGCAGCGCAGGCCTGACAGACGACATCAATCAGACCTTTCTCCTTTACCCTTTGATAAAGAGCATAGAACGGGGCCTCCGGGTTCTTGAGGGTCGACACCAACTTCGCCGCGCCCCCCTCGATAACGATTTTTACGTCGTAGCCCTTCTGATCGAAGTCAAGGGCATAAATCAAAACGTGGCCGAAGCACATCAGTTCGGGATTGTAGGTTATCAGGACGATTTTATCCATGGTCACTCTCCGTGATGGGTGGATTCATAAAGTGCATTTATCAGCCGGCAATGATAACAGGACCGGCTATAAGTACACAATACTTACTATGTCCTCTGAAGAAAGAAGTGGGGACACGATACCCGAGGTGTCTCTCAAGGCTTATCGGATCACAAAGACTAAAAAAAACACAACGGGGACACCTCGGGTATTGGCTCCCCTGATCTGTTTTTAACCCTCTTTGTTTACGATTGATTATTCTCCGCCAGAGACAGCATATCCGGATGATCCATAATTATCTTGAGAAGCAGTTCGGTGCGCCCGTCCAGTCGTCTTCTCACCATATGAAGGAGCCGGTGCATGAGTCTGTAGCCCATCTCCCAATCTTCTTCGATCATGCTGAACAGGGTTTCCGCTCTGATTCTCAATACCTCGCATGGTTCACCGCAGACCGTGTCCAAGGTGAAATTCTGATCACCCAGCAGGGCTGACCAGCCAAAAGAATAGCCCGGTTTGACCGTCCCCACTGATATCGTTACCTTATTCAGAACCCGCTGCTCGAGCAAAATCTTACCGCGCTTCAGTGAATAAAACATGTCGGCACGCTCACCACTGCTGAAAATCATTTCCCCCTCGGTGAATCGCAGCAACTCCATCTCCGGCAGCAGTTTATTGATCATTTCATCGGTCAGATGCTTGAAGATTACGATATTTTTTATATCTTTTCGTGAGATCATGTGATTCTCCTCAGCACTCGAAGATGATGGCAAAGCCGCCTCTGCCTCCCTTACGGGACACCCCGGGCAACAGTTGACGTTTATTGTAAGAAATAGAGTCCGGACAGAAGAAATACGACCGCCGCAATGCTTATGCCCAGTGGCACCACTCCATTTCTGATAAGCTCGCCAAGCTTATCGTTGAGCTGCTGCCGTCTCTGATCCGACAACCCCATCAAGTTCCAGAACGGCACCATCAGTGCTTCCAGGACACCAGCGGCACCTCTTTCGCCCCAGGCTGCTGCTCTGGTTGTCAATCGTGTAACGAAAAGGTGCTCACTCCCCTGGTTCATGCGGTTCAGCACCCCCTCTGCCAATCGGCTGAAACGAAGTGCGGAGATTCGATAGAACCAGTCCGTATCCAGGTTGATGGCCCGCATTTCAGCAGGGTAGTACCCGGAGAGGATCAGCAGGCAGAATGCCAGCGCTCCGAACAGCAGGAGTTGCAGTTGACCGACCACATGGGCCCCGGTGTAGGGAATATAGTCGACCGGATATGGCAGAATTGCATAGAGCGGATATGGGTAAACTCCCAGAAAAACGCACAAGAATGCAGCTATTCCCATGCCGACCAACATGTTGCGCGGCGGTTCCTGCGCCCTTATTCCCGAATCGTGACCGAAGAACATAAAATAGGGCACCTTGATACCGGCATGGTGGAATACGCCTGCCGAGGCAAACTGCAGCATAAGCCAGACGATGACGAGCTTATTGTGGGCAGCGGCGCTGATAATCATCGATTTGGAGACGAAACCGCTGAACAGCGGAAAGGCCGAAATCGAGGCCGCGCCCACCACGCAAAACAGACAGGTAAGCGGCATGGTCTTGTAAAGTCCGCCCAGATCGGTACAGCGTATTTTCCCGGTCACCTGCAGCACCGATCCGGCAGCCATAAACAGCAGGGCCTTATAGAGAATATGACAGAATGCGTGGGCCACCGTGCCATTTATGGCAAGTGCTGTGCCTATGCCAATGCCGCACATCATGAAGCCCACCTGGTTGATCAGGCTGTAAGCCAGCACCCTGCGGATATCGTTTTCCAGTACCGCATAAAAAATCGGAATCGCGGTCATCACCGCCCCAAGCCAGATAAGCAGTTCAGTACCAGGGTACATTCTGGCCATCAGGTAGACGGCGCTCTTGGTGGTAAAGGCACTGAGAAACACCGCCCCGGGCACAGTTGCTTCCGGATAAGCGTCGCTCAGCCAGGGATGTAGCGGCGGAATCGCCGCGTTCACCGCGATACCGACAAAAATAAGGTAAGAATCGATGGTTTTCAGACCAATAAACTCGAATCCTGTCGACCCGGTGCGGTCAACGTAGAGAATCAACCCTGCCAGCAGGAAAAGGCCGCCAACCACATGAACCAGTATGTAGCGTATGCCTGCAGCCTGGCTGGCTTTGGTACGCCGGGCCAGAATCAGGAAAGTTGAGGCGACGGCCATTACCTCCCAGAAGATATAAAGCGAGAACACATCTCCGGCCAACGTCACCCCTAAAGCGCCGCCTGCGTAAGCAAACGCTGCACAATACTGAAGATCATCCTCCTCTCTGAGCGCATAGATGGACCCCAGCAGCAGAACAAGGCAGAATATATAGGCAAAGACCCGGCTGAGGCTGTCGATCCTTGTGAGAATAAGGTCTTTTTCGAGTACCTGGAAACTCCAGTACGTGCCGTTGGGACTACCCACAAGAATGAAAAGAGCCAGAATCGGCAGCATCAGCATCAGCCACGATTTCAGCCCCCCTTTGCACCAGGGAATCAAGATCGCCCCACCGATCAACAGCAGGGCCGGCGGAAAGCCGACTATCTGTTCTGGTAAAACCATATTCAATTAAGCCAAAGGTGCATTTTAGGGCGTCTGCCAAAATTAGGATTTTCGCTCAAGATCAAGGCGCGCGGGGAAATTTTACCGCAGGCATATACATACGACCGAGGGTAAAATTTTCACCCGCAACGCAGAGATTGAGTGAAAAGACAATTTTCAAGTTTCCTTATAATTTTTCATAATAATCCTCATCCCGCTTAACCCAGTGGCGCAGCAATCTGGCCACGAAAATCAGCAGAACGCAGGAGACAAAGCCGTAAGCGGCAAAGAATTCCGGCGCATCTTCCCAGGGAAATTCCCCATGTTTGTAAATAAACGGATCGATTATCAGCAGAAGCATCAGACAGCCATAGAAGAACAGCAGAAAGCGCTTTACGTTTCTGGGATTGTCGAAAACCGTCAGCTCTTTTTTCATCTCTTCCCCCATCACTGAATCAAAACCCGGCCAAATATTACCATCAAATAGATGATGCCCACCGCCAATACGAGGAAGAATGTTCTGCGGTAGCCGGGAACCGGTTTATGTTCGAGAATCATTTTTTCATTTTGCTCTCTCATTTTCCCTATCCTCCTGTAATTGCCTGTACCCCGAGGCGGGCCAGTCTTAGAAAGGGCTGGGGGTAGAAAAACAGAACCATCGATAGTAGTGCTGTCAGCAGCGGAGGCAGCAGACACCAGGTCGGCGCTTCTGCCATTGGGCCCTCGAACATCGATTCGGAAGGGCTGCAAAAAAAAGCGCGATAGACAATCGGAAGAAAATAGGCTGCATTCAACAGCGAACTCACCAGCAGGATGCCAAGCATCAGAAACTGACCCGCCTCCACTGTACCGAGTACAAGATGCCATTTACTGATGAACCCGCCGCAGGGAGGCAGGCCGATCACACTCAAGGCGCCAATAAAAAAAGCAGACATGGTGAGGGGCATGCGCTTGCCGATACCAACCATCTGGCTGACGTTGGTCACACCCGTAGCAACGAAAATCGCCCCAGCACAGAAAAACAGGGTGATCTTGCCGAAAGCGTGCATGCCGATGTGCAGCAGCCCACCGACCATACCGCTTTTGGAAAGCAGTGCGACCCCCAAGATGATGTAGGAAAGCTGGCCAATGGTGGAGAAGGCCAGCCGCCGCTTTAATCCATCGGCACTCAAGGCGATCAGCGAGGAAACGATGATCGTCAATGCGGCCAGCCCGCAGATGAGAGTGGAAAGCCCCAGATCATCGAGCCAGCCGGTACCAAAAATTCCGGTGATCATTCTTGCTACCGAAAAGACCCCTACCTTTACCACCGCCACCGCATGTAATAATGCACTCACCGGAGTCGGTGCCACCATAGCGGCTGGCAGCCAGGCATGAAATGGCATCACCGCCGCCTTGGCGAAGCCGAAGACAAAAAGGAGCACCAGAAAAGATGTCGCCTGTCCACTGATCCTGCCCGCCACTATTCCCTGGGATGTGAAATCGAGTGTTCCCGTCTTGTGCGCGATGAACAGCATGGCCGGCAGGATCATGCCGATCGAGGTGCCTAGTATGAAGAAAAGGTATTTCCGGCCGGAGCTCCGCGCTTCCTGGTCCTGATGATGGGTGACAAGAGGATAGGTGGAAAGGGTGAGCAGCTCATAGAACAAATAAAGGGTCAGCAGATTGGCGGAGAAGGCGACCCCGACAGTGGCCGACAGGGAGAGTGCGAAAAAGCTATAATAGCGCGTCTGGTCGTGCTCCTGAAGACCGCGCATATAGCCGATGGAGTATAACGAGGTGATGATCCAGAGAAACGAAGAGACCAGGGCGAACAACATCCCCAGCGCATCGACCCTGAGCTGGAGTGCAAAACCAGGCAAAACCTGAGCCAGAGTACACTCGATCTGGGTTCCGGCCAGAACCATCGGCAGCATGGAAAATACAATCATAAATTTCAGGACCGCTCCAACCATGGTCCACAGCTCCCTCAGATTGGGCGATCCTCGAGACAGAATAATTAAGGGTATCACCAGGGCCGAGGCCAGGATTGCCAGTAGCGGCCTGATTGAACCAATCGTTTCCATCAACTCAAAGAATTCCTTGTTTTTCTTGGCCAGCACGGGCACTTGTCAATCATCAGGATTACTCCCCTAGCCAAGCACTGCCGGTAGTGCCTGATGGATTACCCGGGTGACGATTTGTCCCGAAAAGAGCCCAAGCAACAGTAACAGCAGGGCCGTAGTCAAAAGCGCAAAGAGCATTTCAACAGGGGCCTCCTGCACCGTCGGTGCTCCATAACCTGGTTCCACCGGAGCTGAATGAGGTTCACCGCCCCGCATGAAGGGCTCGAAATAGCCAATTTCAAAGCAGCGAAAGAAAAGGACTACGTTGACCAGACTGCTGATAATCAGGGCCATGACGAAGCCAAGATGTCCAGCCTCGATCCCCCCGGATATCAGATACCATTTACTGAAGAAGCCGCAGGTGGGCGGCACCCCGATCAGTGACAGCCCACCCAGCACCATGACAGCCATGGTCAGCGGCATTCTCTTAAACATTCCCCTGAGACTCGAGAGTCGGTCGTCCCCCGTCCTGATGGTAATCGCAGCGGCGGCAAGAAACACACACAGGGTCATCACCGCATCGTTTATGATATGCAGCACTGCACCACTCATCCCGGCTTTGTTTCCCAGCCAGAACCCTCCGACCATATAGCCGACCTCGGCAACCACGATATAGGCCAGCATCTTTTTCAGGCGGCGCTGAGAAAGGGCCATGAGCGAACCGCCTACAATAGCCAGAATTGCAAGCCAGAGAATAGGTCCCCGTACTGCTATCTGGTTGAAGGCGAAATCGAAAGTAAAAACTGTCAGGGCCACCCGCATCATTGCATAAATCATCACCTTGGTTGTCAGGGGGGCAACCAGGCTGCTGACCACCGAAGGTGCGTGGGTGTAAGCGTTAGGCAGCCAGGCGTGCAGCGGGAAAAGGGCCATTTTAACAAAGAGGCCGCCCATACAAAGCAAAAAAGCCAGGACGATCGCACTTGATGGCCACAGATTGGGAAGAATCCCGGCAATATCGACCATATTCAGCGAGCCGGTCAGCACATAGAGAATACCAACCCCGAACAGGTAGAGACTGGCACCGATGGTCCCCATGAGCAAGTAGTTCAAACCTGACAGCGAGGCTCGGCCCGAACCTATGCCAATCAAAGCGTAGCCGGTGAGCGATGCAATCTCGAGCAGGACGAAGAGATTGAAGGCGTCGCCGGTGATGAGAATGCCGAAGAGCCCGGTGATGAACAGCAAAAAGAGCGCATAGAAGGCACCGACCTTGTCCCGGAACTCCTTTTCTGCAGATCTTCTGCTGGCCACCAGGTTGAGAAACGCGACCAGGGTCACCACCACCAGGATGAGGCCATTGAGATGATCCACCCGAAAAACAATGCCCACAGGCGGGGGCCAACCTCCCAAGCGGTACTCGATCACGCCCTGGGTCAGAACCTTCTGAAAAAGGTTGGCGGAGGCACCACATACCACGAGTCCGGCAGCAACCGAGAGTGGAAAACAGAGCCTATCGTTAAACCACCACACCACGGTTACAATAAGCGCGGCTAAAAGCGGTACCGCAACGATTATGGCAGGTAGATGTTCTGTCATACCACCCATCGGGGCAAGACTACGCCCCCGTTTTTGGTAGTCTCGAAATCTCAGCCGGAACTGTCAATTTTGTCCGGCTCGTCCCCGATAATCTTTTTCTGAATCTCGTCCTCTTCGAGAGTTCCATAGTGAAAATAGATCCTCATGGCCAATGCCAGTGCTACCCCCAAGGTGGCCACCGAAACGACGATGGCGGTGAGCATCAATACATGGGGAAGAGGGTTGATGTAATCGGCGGCATGTACCATATGAGTACTTTCCCCGTGACCGTGTTCTATTATTGGCAGGGTCGCCCCCCTTTTGGCCCCGATGGAAACATAGAAGAGTATTATTGCGGTCTGGAAGATATTCATGCCGATAATTTTCTTGACCAGGTTCTTCTTGGCAATCATTGCATACAGCCCGATCGCAATCAGCACGACCACCGCCCAGTAATTATACTTGGCGATTATCAGCGTGCCGATCGTTTCCATTTTACAACCCCTCCTCCTGAGTGCCGGCCGAGGCGAGGTTGTAATAAATCCAGACCATCACCGCAGTAACCGCTATTCCCACGCCAATTTCAACAATCAGGATTCCATAGGACCTGGCACTGACCGGATCGAGACCGGGAAAGACCGAAAGACCGCTATAGTTGAGAAATCCGGCTCCGAGGAGAATGCAGAGCAGGCCGGTGCCGAGATAGATGATGACCCCGCCTGATCCGAGCAGGGCGCTGCTCTTCTCGCTCAACCGCCTGGTTGTACTGCGCAGATTGTTGGAAATGGCAAACAAGATGATTGCCGCTCCGAAAATAACCCCTCCCTGGAACCCTCCGCCGGGGCTGTGATGACCGTGGGCAATTACGTAGAGCGCAAACAGCTGGACGAACGGCACCACCAGCCGGCAGGTCATGTTGATTATCACGTCGTTGGGCACCCAGGCACTGTCGATTCGTTCAAACTCTTTACTCTCTTCCGGAATTCGCCCCCCCTTTTCGATTCGAAGGGTAAGGCCGGTAGTCAGGTGACGGTAGAAACGGGCTTTGGGGGCTTTACGCTCAGGTATTCTGAGCAAAAAGAAACAGGCTAACCCGGCGGAAAAAATCACCGCGGTTTCAAACAAAGTGTCATAGCCCCGATAATCTGCCAGGATCGCGGTCACCACATTGGGAACCGAGGTGTCCTCCAGGGTGTGTTCGATATAGTAGGGGGATACATGCGTGCTGGCTGGTGAGCTTGCATCACCCAGATCGGGGAGCTCAAAAGTAATGGAAAAAAGAAGCCCCCCGAAGATGATGATGGCGATCAGTCCGAGCCTTTTCAATCTCTTGTCCTCCGGGTTGTACGGAACACCGCCGCGACGAAAAAGACGGTGCTGACGCCGGCACCCACTGAGGCTTCGGTGAAGGAGACATCGACCGCCCCCATGATGGACCAGAGCAGGCACATCATGAAACTGTAGGCTCCGAACATGATCGCCGCCCCCAGCAGGTCCCTGATCGAAATGGCGGCAATTCCGCAGATTACCACCATGAGCAGAATAATCAGATCGAGCTGCCAGATCATTCCCGTTCCCCCTTGCCGGGTGCCGTCCACGGACTCAAACCCGCCCTGACCCCGGCGTCGAGGATGGCATGCGTGGCCGTCGGGCTGGTGATGAAAACGAATACTATAATCAGAAGTATCTTCAGGGAGGTGAAGATGGCTGCCAGTGTGAACTCCTGGACGGTGTAGAGGGCCATGCCGGTCATCGTCATCAGCAGCCCCATGGTATCGAGCTTGCCGGCGGGATGCAGCCTTGAATAGAAGTCGGGAAAACGCAGAATGCCGATTGAACCGCCTGTGAAGAAAAACAGTCCGGAGATGATCAAGATGGCTGCCAGCAGGGACATTGTTTCCACTCCTTCAAAGAAGAACCTTTCCTCTGTGCGTGCTAATGATGCTCGTCATAGAGGCCCTTACGCTTCTGGAAATATCTGGATGCCGCCAATACCGCGATAAAGTTCAGACAGGCATAGGCCAAGGCAATGTCAACGAACATTTCAACTCGCTGGTAAATCAGGCCGATGAGAACCAGAAGCGCCGTAGTTTTGCTGCCGATCGCGTTTACCCCGATCATTCGGTCGAGCACGGTGGGGCCGAACACCGCCCGGTAGAGCGACAAGATCATGATCAGGCTGAGATAGATGGCACCATATAAGAAAAAGGACTCCATTACTCTCCCATCAGTTCGGCCACCTTCTCCTCCATTTCCCCCGGCAGCGAAAGACCTGAATATTCATCGATGACATGCACGGTGAATTCGCCCGTAATCGAGACAAACACGGTTATGGTGCCGGGAGTCAGGGTGATCGAATTGGCAAAAATAAAGAGCGACATGGGTCTCGTCAATTTGGATTTGAAGCGGATGATTTTGGGATCTATCACTTCGATCAGGCGCGGATTGAAAGCCAGCGACATGACATGCAGGTTGGCCAGAAACACCTGGTAGAGGAGCCAGGGCACATAGCAGACAAATCGGAACCATTGGCGCGGTAGATTTTCGATCCCTCGTCTCGAGATGAGTTTTGTGGAGGACAACCGGGCGACGATGGCGCAGGCGATCACTCCCAGGCCGAGATGAAAGAAGTCGAGTCGGCCCGAGAGAATAATCCAGGTGGCGAAGCAGATCAGAAAAGTGATGGCGAACGAAATTATCTGCTTGAGGCTGGTGGAGAACGCAGGAGTCTGCCTTTTCTCGTCCGGGGAAAGCTCATCTGGTGAGAGGTTGTCAACGTTCACTGACTGGGGCCCCCAATTCAGTAATCTCTTCAACTGCGGAGAGCGGTCAACGAAAGCACCCGCGCGGGCGGCTCTAATGCCAGACGTGCAGACTCATCAGGAAACCTTGAAAAAAAATTTCGGCCAAGCTCTGTGCTGCGAGTGAAAATTTTGTTCCGGGACTATCAATTGCATCCCTGCAGAAAATTTCCACCAGCGCCTTGATGTTGACCTGATTTTGCAAGGCACCCATAATTAATATTATAATGGTAGTATACTTTTAGTGATAAAAGCTAGAATTATGTCACCCTCCAGCCATCTTATCTGGCAAGCCATGCCGCCATCTGTCGCCAGGCGGCGGATTGGTGCATTGAGGTTGACAGTTGGCTGGGCTGATGGCACTGGATCGTGCCCTTAAACATTGGTGTGGAGTGACCAACAGCTTCTGACTTCACCCGAATATACGGGAGGTGAATCATGTCTGTCATAACCATTGCCAGGCAATTTGGTGCCGGTGGCAAGACTTTGGGCACCATGGTTGCCGAAAGAATGGGCTACACCTTGATCGACGAGCAGATCGTCGAGATGGTTGCCCTGGAAGCCGATGTTTCTCCTGAGCTGGTGGATTCCATCGCTCAGGAAGCGGGCCGTGAAGGTATTGTGCAACGATTTCTGCGCAAGATGGGACCGTTCAGCAAGGGCTACGTGGAAACAGCCATGGAGGAGAGGCCCGGCTACGTCAACGGAGATCTCTACATCTCTCTGCTGCACAAAGTCATCCCTGTGCTTGCAGAGCAGAATGACGTAGTCATCATCGGTCGAGGGGGGCAATATATCCTTTCGGAATGGCCGGATACGTTCCATTTTCTGATGATCGCCAATATTGAAAATCGCATCAGATTCATGATGGACCACTACAATATTGACCGCAAGAAAGCCCAAGCCGTCATTGATAAGCAAAACAAACGAAGGATCAATCTTTATCGATACTTCGGCAGGACCGACTACGAACAGCCCGAACTTTACCACATGGTGCTAAATATGAATCGATTACGGCTCGATGATGCGGTACAGGCGGTCTGTCAGCTTGTAAAAGCCTAACCCGGATATTTCCCCTCAATATAATCGGTGAGGTGGCGGATCTCTACGTCCCAAACCGTAGTCTTGGCTTTGACCACATCGCCTATGGATACCAGGCCGACCAGATCACCTTTGTCAATCACCGGCAGATGACGGATCCTTCCCTCCGTCATGATGGTCATCAATTTGTCGATATCTTCATCGGGAGTCACGACAATGATGTCGCGGGTCATTATCTCGCTGACGGTGATCGAGGTCAGGTATTCAGGATGATGATGGATGGCTTTGAGAATGTCAATCGGCGCCACCAGTCCAATGATCTCATTATGCTTGTTTACCACGATTACACAGCCGATCTTGTTGATGATGAACATTGACACGACATCGACAAGCAAAATGGTCTCCTCTACAGTTATTACCCGGGTCCCTTTTTCAGCGAGTATATCTTTGGTCTTCATAGACAGGCTCCTTGTGGGGGATGCTGAGGATGGAGTTTTTTATTCTTCCTATTGAACAGCACAATCTTAATCTACCCTTGCCGACCATCAGTCAACTGCAAGACTGCCTCCGAGGGCATGCCAATATCCCATGTAAAGCAATAACTCAGGGGTGGCATCATTGATTCAGATCACATGCCCATCGTGAAGATTTCGTATTCCGTCGGGCCTTCGAACATCCTGGCATACTTGTCTTCGTGATCTCTGCGCGTATCGCTGTCCCTATAAGTGTCCCAGTCTTCTTTGCTTTGCCACATCGAGATAATCAGCACTGACTGGGGATCATCGTAATTGACCAGCGTCTCGGTGGATATATATCCCTTGTTGCCCATTGCATTCGTGCGGGCTTTCATCAACATGTCAGCAGCATCTTTAACCGCTTCATTTCTGAATTTTCTTCTGATCAGGATTTTTACCGACATTTTCCCCCCTTGTAAGTGTTAGTTTTATTGTAACTGACTCTACAGTTTTCTGTCGTTACCTGCTATAGATAGTCATGTTACAAAATTTCCGCACACCATCATGCGCTTGTATAATTACCTTGCACCTCTCTGTCTTAATTCTACTCTTCGTGGTCCAAGGGTGCAACCAGTCTACCAGAGAACCGCTGCCGATTCTCATCACGGTTGAAGTCCCCTACACCTTCACCGATCAGGACAACAGCCCCGTGGACCAGGAGATGTTCGCAGAAAAAATTTATGTGGCCGATTTTTTCTTCACCAGCTGTCCAACCATTTGTCCGATCATGAAAACGCAAATGCTCAGGGTATATGAGAAATATAAGGACGACCAGCGGGTCGTGCTGCTCTCCCATACGATTGATCCCGAGCACGACACGGTCGAGGTTCTCAGTGACTACGGCACCAGACTCGGCATTGAAGCAGACCGCTGGCATCTGGTCACCGGCAACAAGGAAGAGATCTACAACACCGCCAGACTCTATGGACTGGCAGCCATGGAGGATAAAAACGCGCCGGGTGGATTCATTCACTCCGGCTCGTTCACCCTGGTCGACCGTCAGGGGAGAATCCGCGGATATTACCGGGGCACCGAGGAAGAGGCGGTGGACCGGCTCATCGACGATATCGCCTGGCTTCTCAATGAAGACTGAGTACCATTCGATCCGGCGCTGCACCCTGGTGCTCTTGGCCGCGGTCACCCTGTTGTTGTCGGGTTGCAGTGAGAACGGGGCTGATGCAGTGGTCTACAACAAAAATTGCGCCTCCTGCCACGGACGCGACGGACAGGGACTCCGGGCTCTCTATCCGCCATTGCCGGAATCTGACTATCTCGACAAGAGGATCTCTGAACTGCCTTGTCTCATCTCTGGAGGTATCCGGGGAACCATTGTCACCGGGAACAAAACAAAAAATATTCGGATGCCCGCCTTTGCCAATCTCACCTCGGAAGAAATGAGCACCCTGATCAATTATCTTCAGCACCGCTGGGGAAAAGGCGGAGCAACTGTGTCTGAGCAGACGGTGGCGCAATGGCTGCGTTCCTGCCCCTGAAAACGATCCGAACCTTTGGCGAGCGGTGCTGGCTGTATACCTTCATCGTGATTCTGGCACTCTGCGGCTGTTCCGATCCGCTGGCCAGGGAGAACGAGGCTCTGCGCAGCCAAATCACCGAAGTGCACGATGAGGCAATGGCTAAAATTGGCTACATGTTCGAGCTTGAAACCAGACTGAAAAATCTGCAGCCCGGCCCAAAACTGCCGGCTGACCGTCTGCAGCGCAGCGTGTTTGCGCTGCAGCAGGCCAACCGGGACATGTTCAGCTGGATGAACCAGTACCAGACGCTGTTTATGGCCGATGACCTCAGCCTGGACAACGAATACCGCCGACAGCAGCTGGAAAAAATTGAGGCGGTCAGCAGATTGACCGATTCGGCAATCACCGATGCCGAACAAATTCTTGAAGCCGATTGAAATAGTGGCATTGAGTATTATGATTAACGGCTAGTTTACCTTTTCCCTTTGCAGGAGTATTTATGTCAAGTAATTTCGGAACCTTATTTAGAGTTTCCACGTTTGGAGAGTCGCACTGCAAGAGCGTCGGTGTGGTGATTGATGGTTGTCCTTCCGGACTGGCTCTGGTGGAATCGGATATCCAGACCCAGCTTGACCGCAGGCGTCCCGGTCAATCCAAGATAACCACCGACAGGAAAGAGAAGGATCAGGTCCAGATACTATCCGGTACCGAGCATGGCATAACTCTGGGGAGCCCCATCGCCCTGAAAGTCGACAATCTGGATCAGCGTCCCGGCGACTACGGCGATATGGAATCCATTCCACGTCCTTCCCATGCCGATTACACCTACATGGCCAAGTATGGCATCAAAGCTTCTTCCGGCGGTGGTCGCTCCAGTGCGAGGGAAACCATCGGCACCGTCTCCTCGGGTGCGGTGGCGGAGAAGCTCCTGAAAATCAAATATGGTATGGAAATTGTCGCCTGGGTCAGCTCGGTCGGCCCCCTGGAAGCTGCCCCTGTCGATCACCAGACAATTACCAGGGAGGTCGTCGACCAGACTGATCTGCGCTGTCCCGATCCCGCAATTGTTGAGCAGATGCGGGCACTGATAATGGAGCTCAAAGAGGGCGGTGATTCGACCGGAGGTACCGTCTCCTGCGTGCTCCGAGAAGTGCCGGGCGGTCTCGGAGAACCGGTCTATGAAAAACTGGAGGCCAAACTGGCTCAGGCAATGCTCGCCATCCCGGCCACCAAAGGGTTCGAGATAGGTTCCGGATTTAGTGGTACCCGACTCAGAGGCTCTGAGCACAACGACCCCTTCGTTTTGAAAGAGGACGGACTCGGTACGGTTTCCAACAACTCAGGGGGCATCCAGGGCGGTATCTCGAATGGTGAGTCGATCTATTTCCGGGTTGCCTTCAAACCTCCGGCCACGATCTCGCAGCCCCAGCAGACTGCCGATTACCAGGGCAGCTCCGTGACCCTCGAAGCCAAAGGCAGGCATGACCCCTGTGTGGTGCCGAGAGCCGTTTCCATCGTTGAATCGATGGCGGCTCTGGTGATGATCGATATGGCCATGCGACAGGAGGCCAGGCTGGCGCTGCGCCCATCTTTGCAAGGCCAGGAACGTCCTTGAGATAATGATGGTAAATTCTACCCCTGTCTGCTAAGGTACGGCCCTTTTGATATTTTTCGTCCCTCCCTCGAGGTAGAGGGGCTGTCACACTGATTCCATCCTATGCCATCAACACCGTCAGCACTGAGTAAATATCTGGACCGCCTGGCCCCGCCGGTCGGTCTGCTGCTGCTTATTCTCTCGATCGCCATCGGTGCGGGAACCGGCTTCGCTGCAGTGTTGTTCATCAAGCTGATCTATGGGATCCAGCATCTGGGCTACGAGGTATTGCCGAACCTTTTGCCCTGGCTGGGCAATTTTGTCTACTTTATCGTACCTGTCATCGGCGGTCTGCTGGTCGGACCGTTGATTCTTTTTGCCCAGGAGGCCAAGGGGCATGGTGTCCCCGAGGTAATGCAGGCTTTGATCATCAGGGGCGGCCGCATCAGGGCACGGGTGGCGGCAGCAAAAATTGTCGCCTCGGCGCTCTGTATAGGTACCGGCGGGTCGGCGGGTCGCGAGGGCCCGATTGTCCAGGTTGGTTCGGCGCTCGGCTCAAGTCTAGGTCAGGTGCTGCGCCTCTCCGATGACCGGATCAGAAATCTGGTGGGCTGCGGTGCAGCCGCCGGCATCGCTGCCACGTTCAACGCCCCGATCGCCGGTGTGGTATTCTCCATCGAGGTGCTGATGGGCAACCTGCAGGTCCGTTCCTTCGGCAACGTAGTCATTGCCGCAGTCTCGTCATCGATCGTCAGTCGTTTCTTCCTCGGTGCACAGCCGGCCTTTTCCATACCAATCCACTCACTGGTCTCGCCCGTCTCGCTGGTCTTCTATCTGCTTCTGGGACTGCTTTCGGCCCTGGTGGGTATCATGTTCATTCGCATGCTCAACCGGGCGGAGCTTATTTTCGATAATTGGGATTTTCCGCAGCTCTACAAGCCGGCAATCGGCGCCGCGCTGCTTGGCATCACCGGCATGCTGTTCATGTACCTGCCCGGTATGTCAGGGATCTTTATGCCCTATATGTACGGATCCGGATTTCCTTTCATCGAACAGGTACTTCTCGAAAACGTCCCCTTCTGGGTCCTTTTGCTGTTGGTATTCCTAAAACCGCTGGCTACTTCACTTACCCTCGGTTCCGGCAACTCCGGCGGCGTCTTCGCCCCGTCACTGTTCATCGGTGCCATGCTCGGCGGCTGTTTCGGTATCATTCTGCAACGCTTTTTTCCGGAAATTTCCGGCGGCCCCGGTGCCTATGCCCTGGTCGGTATGGCCGCTCTGTTTGGCGCCACCGCCCGGGCGCCGCTGACTGCCATGCTGATCGTATTCGAGATGAGCAACGACTACCTGATGATCCTGCCGCTCATGGTGGCCGGCATCGCTGCCACCTATTTCGCCCAGTGGCTCCACCCCGAATCGATTTACACCCTCAAACTTGCCAAACGGGGCATCCGATTCTTTGAGGGCCGTGATATGGATATCATGCAGGGGGTCACGGTCGAGGAAGTGATGCGTACCCGTCTTACCACCATCCACAAGGACAAGTCGGTGTCGGAACTGATGGCCCTGTTTCAGGAAACCAACCTGCTCGGCTTTCCGGTTGTTACCGAGGGCAACCGGCTGTGGGGTATCATCACCCTGCAGGACGTTCACCGGGCGCAGTCCCGTGATGGATTCAACCCGCGGGAGATGAAGGTTGCCGATCTGGCCATCGAGGGGCCGATCTCTGTCTTTCCCGATGAACCCATTTTCGTCGCCATCCAGAAGATGTCGCCCCGTGATCTCGCGCGTCTGCCAGTGGTCTCGCGGGACGGTTCCATGCGGCTGATCGGCTCGATCAGCCGCAGCGACATTTTACGGGCCTATGACGTCGGTATCGTCCGGAAGCAGAGGGGACAACTTGAGGAAAATCAGATCACCCTGCGCACATCCAGTGAGACCGGCTTTGTCGAAATTGGTGTGACCGAGGATAACAGCTTCTGCGGCGACCAGGTCAAGGATCTGCCGCTACCCGAACATGTCACCCTGGTGTCCATCAAGCGGGGGATAAAAATGATCATTCCACGGGGGCGTCACTACATTGAGCCGGGGGACGTACTCACCCTGTTCGGTCAGCTGGATGAGATCGATCAGTTCAAGGACTCGTGTAGATAACGATTCGCGTCGCCGATTTTTTCAAATTTCAAGAAATTCGATTATACTCTCGGCTGCGGTCCGTCCGTCGGCTATGGCGGTTACCACCAGGTCCGCACCTCTGACCGCGTCGCCGCCAGCAAATATGTTCGGCACTGAACTCTGGAACGGATAAGGGCCTTTATCCGAGGTCTTGATCCTGGCAGAGTCGTCGATCTCGACGCCGAGATCCTTGATCCAGCCCTCCGGATCGGGCCTGAACCCGAAAGCCATTACCACCGCGTCCGCTTCGAGTACCTTCTCACTATCAGGGATAATCTCAGGTTTCGACCTCCCCGTGGAGTCGGGTTCGCCCATCCTGGTCTCAACCATTTTCACGCCGTTGACCCGATTGTTGTCGTCGACCTCGATGGCCACCGGCTGCAGGTTCCAGAGAAATACAACCCCTTCGGTACGAGCATTGGCCACCTCATTTGCCGAGCCCGGCATATTGCGTTCATCCCGCCGGTAAGCGCAGGTGACCGCGGCGGCCCCCTGACGAACAGCGGTTCTGACACAATCCATGGCCGTATCGCCGCCGCCCAGGACAACCACCCGGCGATCGGCTAAGGAGACGTAGTCGTAGCGATCGTAGGGGTAGTTCTTTTCGCGGCAGATATTGGCAACCAGGTATGGCAGAGAATCGAAGACCCCCTGAGCATCCTCGTTGTCGAACCCGCCACGAATCGCCTCATAGGCCCCGGTACCAATAAAGACGGCATCATACTCGGCAACAATTTCCTGGAAATCGATGTCTTTGCCGACCTCGACATTGAGCCGGAAATCGATTCCCATATCGGTGAACACCTCCCGTCGCCTGGCCATCACCTCTTTTTCGAGCTTGAAATTGGGTATGCCGAAGGACAACAGCCCGCCGATCTCCGGGTACTTGTCATAAACAACCGCCCCTATACCGTTGCGCACCAGCATGTCGGCGCAGCCGAGACCGGCGGGGCCAGCACCGATGATGCCGACCTTTTTACCGGTCGGCACGACCCGGGACAGATCCGGCCGCCAGCCCATCTCGAAGGCGGTATCGACGATATATTTTTCCACCGCTCCGATGGTAACCGCACCATATTCATCGTAGAGGGTGCAGGCTCCCTCGCACAGACGGTCCTGGGGACAAACGCGGCCGCATACTTCGGGGAGGCTGTTAGTCAGATGGCAGAGTTCCGCCGCCTCGAGAATTCTCCCCTCGCCGGCCAACTTCAGCCAGTCGGGAATATAGTTGTGCACCGGGCATTTCCACTCACAATAGGGATTGCCGCAGCCCAGGCAACGATCAGCCTGCATGCGCGCCTGGTTCTCATTGAAGAGCCGATAAATCTCGACAAAGGTACGCTTGCGGGTCTTCAACGACCGCTTCTGGGGTTCGACCCGATCAACTTCCAGAAACTGAAATACATTTTGGTCCATCTTCGTTTCCTTGCGGTGGAACTTGGCGCACCGCTCCTACTGGGTGGTCAACAGAAGTTCGTTGGCCCGGCGACCCCGCTTGCCAAGCAGGTCTTCGACCTTGAGCCCTTTCGGTTTTACCAGTTTGAATCGTTCACAGTAGCTCGGAAAATCATCCAACATCATTTCCGCACGTTCACTTCCGGTCTCATTGAGATGGGCATCGACAATGCCACGCAGGTGTTCTCTGAGCAGATTGAGGTCCTTCATCGGCAGCACGTCGACCAGGTCGGTGTTGACCCGTTGCTCGAAATGGTTGAACTCGTCGAACACGTAGGCAAAACCACCGGTCATGCCGGCCCCGAAATTGATTCCCGTCTCGCCGAGGATGGTGACCACGCCGCCGGTCATGTATTCGCAGCCGTTGTCACCGATGCCCTCCACTACCGCCCTGGCACCGGAGTTGCGCACGGCGAATCGCTCTCCTGCCCGGCCCGCTGCGTAAAGTCTGCCGCCGGTGGCGCCATACAGGCAGGTGTTGCCGATAATCACCGCTTCGTGGGTCTTGTAGGCCACCCCCAAAGGCGGGCGTATGACCAGCATGCCGCCGGCCATCCCCTTGCCCACGTAATCATTGGCGTCGCCGGTGAGCACCAGCTTGAGGCCGCCGGCATTAAAGACGCCGAAACTCTGTCCGGCCGTGCCCTGCATATCGATGGTGAGCAGCGCATCATCCATGCCGCGATCGCCGTGGGTGCGGGCAATCAGACCGGACAGCCTGGCTCCGATCGAACGATCGGTGTTACGCACCACCACATATCCCTGTCCCCCGCTCTTTTTGATTGCTGAGTCACCGTAACGCTCCACCAGTTCGAGATTGAGTTTGCCGGGGTCGTGCGGCTCGTTGCGGATCTGATTGAACAGTGCCGATCCTTCCGGTACCGATGGCTGCAGGAGCAGCTCATCGAGTACCAGTTTGCGCTGCTTGTCGTTTTCACCCTCGACAATCTCGAGCAGATCGACCCGGCCAATCAGATCGGTGAGCCGTGCGACCCCAAGTTGAGCAAGCCACTGCCGGGTTTCGGTAGTGACGAATCGAAAATAATTCATCGCCATTTCCGGCAGTCCCTTGAAATAATCCCGGCGCAGGGTCTCGTCCTGGGTCGCCACTCCGGTGGCGCAGTTGTTGAGATGGCAGATGCGCAGATATTTACAGCCCAGCGAAATCAGCGGCGCCGTGCCGAAGCCGAAGCTTTCAGCACCGAGAATCGCGGCTTTAACGATATCGAGGCCGGTCTTCATACCCCCGTCAACCTGGAGCCGCACCTTGTGGCGCAACCCGTTCTCGACCAGAGCATTGTGGGTTTCAATAAGACCGAGTTCCCAGGGGCTGCCGGCGTATTTTACCGAAGAAAGCGGGCTCGCACCGGTACCGCCGTCATAACCTGAGATGGTGATCATGTCGGCATAGCCTTTGGCCACGCCGGTGGCGATTGTACCCACTCCAGGCTCGGAAACCAGTTTGACGGATATCTGGGCGTCGGGGTTGACCTGTTTGAGGTCGAAAATGAGTTGGGCCAGATCCTCGATCGAATAGATATCGTGATGCGGCGGCGGTGAGATCAAGGTGACCCCCGGCATGGAGTGACGCAGTTTGGCGATCATCGCCGTGACTTTGTGGCCGGGAAGCTGTCCCCCTTCTCCCGGTTTCGCCCCCTGGGCAATCTTTATCTGGATTACCTCGGCGTTCATCAGGTACTGAGGTGTCACCCCGAACCGCCCTGAAGCCACCTGTTTGATCTTCGAGACACGTTCGGTGTTGAAACGCGAGGCGTCTTCACCGCCCTCACCGCTGTTTGAATAGCCGCCCAGCCTGTTCATGGCGATGGCCAGGGCCTCGTGGGCTTCACTGCTCAGGGCGCCGATGGACATGGCAGCGGAATCGAAACGCGGGTAGAAATGTTCTTCGGGCTCGACCTGATCGATGTCTATGGGGTTCTCAGGGAACTTGAGGGCGAGCATATCACGCAGGCTCGAAATTTCCCGGTCGTTGACCAGGTCGGCATAGAGTTGGTAATCGCGCTGCTCGCCGGTCCGCACCGCCTTTTGCAGGGTGGTGACCACATCGGGGTTGTAGGCATGGTATTCGCCACCATGCATGTACTTGAGCAGACCAGCCCCTTTGAGCACCAGGTGCGGCTTCCAGGCCAGACGGGAGCGGCGGGCGCTGTCCGCCTGGATGTCCTCGAAACCGGCGCCCTCGATCCTGCTGGTCACTCCTCGAAAGCAGAGCTCCACCACCGTCGATGAAAAGCCCACCGCTTCAAAGAGCTGGGCGCAGCGGTAGGAGGCGATGGTCGAAATTCCCATTTTTGACATGATCTTCAACAACCCTTTGTTGATGCCTGCCCGGTAGTTGATAAGCACCGTACGAAGTGGCAGCCTGATGGCTTCGTCGTCGACCATTTTGGCCAGGGTCTCGTAAACCAGATAGGGGTAGACCGCCGTCGCCCCGAAACCGATAAGTACCGCGAAGTGGTGGGGATCGCGGACCTCGGCGGTTTCGATAATAATGTTGGCATCGCAACGCAGATTGTTTTCGGCCAGCGCGGTCTGCACACCGCCCACCGCAGCGGCGGCGGGAATCGGCAGCTTGTCCGGACCGATATTACGATCCGAGAGAATGATCAGCACCGCACCGTTGCGGGTCTCGTCAACAGCTCTGGCAACCACCCGTTTAAGCGCCTTCTCGAGCCCCTCAGATACCTCGTAATTGATGTCGATGATGCAATGGCGGTAATGCGTGTCGTCCAGTTCCTTGAGCTGCTGCAAATCGCTGTAAACCAGTACGGGCGACTGGAACAGGACCCGGTCGGCATGACCCATGGTCTCATCGAACACGTTTTGCTCCCTGCCGATGCAGGTGGCCAGAGACATTACATGCTGTTCGCGCAGAGGATCGATGGGCGGATTAGTGACCTGGGCGAATTGCTGCCTGAAATAATCGAACATCAACCGCGGCTGATGGGACAACACGGCTATAGGTGTGTCGTCGCCCATGGAGGCCACCGGTTCCCTGCCGGTCTCGCCAAAGACCCGGAGTACCTGATCGAGTTCATCAATGGAGTAGCCAAAAAGCTTTTGATAGGTAAGCAGCTGGTCATCGGACAGGGCCCGGGTGCCGGTTTTTTCGTCGTCGAGCTGTTCGGTGGGGATCAGACACTGGCAGTTTCGCTGCAGCCATTTGCGATAGGGATGCCTGGTTTTAAGTTCGTTGTCTATATCCCAGGAACTCCATAAACGTCCGTTATGGGTGTCGACCACCAGCAGTTCTCCCGGGCCGACCCTGCCCTTCTCAACCACCTCGTCGGGAGTGTAATCCCAGATACCTATCTCCGAGGCCAGAGTGATCAGCCGGTCGCGGGTGATCACGTAGCGGGCCGGTCTCAGTCCGTTGCGGTCAAGACCGCAGGCGGCAAAGCGGCCGTCGCTCATGACAATCCCGGCAGGACCATCCCACGGTTCCATGTGCATCGAGTTAAAATCGTAGAACGAACGTAGATCCTCGTCCATCTGCGGATGATTCTGCCAGGCCGGGGGGATCAGCAGCCGAAAGGCACGGAAGAGATCCATACCGCCGGCCAGCAAGGTTTCCAGCATATTGTCAAGCGAGGCTGAATCGGAGCCGTCGGTGCTCACGAACGGTGCCGCCTCCTGCATATCGGGAAGCAGCGGTGACTGCAGCTTGTAGGACCGGTTGCGGGCCCATTGGCGGTTGCCGGTGATGGTGTTGATCTCGCCGTTGTGGGCAAGATATCTGAACGGCTGGGCCAGCGGCCAGCGGGGCAGCGTGTTGGTGGAGAAGCGCTGGTGGAACAGACAGATGGAGGCCTGCATCCTGAGGTCGCCGAGATCGCGGTAAAACTGCGGTAAATCGCCGGGCCTGCAGAGGCCCTTGTAGATCATCACCAGATTGGAGAGACAGGGGATGTAGAAATCGGGATCGTCAGTGATCCGTTTTTCGATGCGCCTCCGCACCATGAACAACCGCCTCTCGAAGTCTCGTGGGCCCCAGCCGTATTGACCATTGATAAACACCTGCATGATCTGCGGCAGGGACGTCCGGGCAATCACACCGAGCACCGACGGATCCACCGGAACTTCGCGCCAGCCGGCCACAGAAAGGGTCTCGGCGGCGATTTCCTCCTCGAATACCTTCTTGACCCGGGCCATTTTTTGTTCACCATGGCCCAGAAAAACCATGCCCACCCCGTAGCGGGAACTCAAACTCATACCCTGCTCCTCGGCGATGGCCTGGAAAAAACTGTCCGGCTTCTGGAGCAGCAGACCGCAGCCGTCGCCGGTCTTGCCGTCGGCACCTATGGCGCCGCGGTGATCCATCCGATCAAGGGCGCTGATTGCGGTGCGCACCAGACGATGACTGGCTTCACCATCCATGTGGGCGAGTAGCCCGAAACCACAATTATCTTTAAAGTCGCCCCGCTCATAAATGGGCATGGTAATTCTCCTTGACTAAATTACAGGGTACAGGCGTGGACTATCCAGACAGTACCGTCAATCAAAATAAGGTATTTAGAGATCAAAATCCAGCCAAACAGAAAACCAGGTAAGGTGGCGCCACCTCAGATTGAAGTATCACCGCTCCCGCGCAGTCCTCCATCAGAAGAACAGAGCTGTGGCCGGCAGCGGCAAAGCCCATTTATCTCCGAACGCATTGCTCATTGGCGAATAGTAATTATCATTGTGATAACTATATAATTGATATAACTAACTATAGTTCTTAGAATAAAATCATGAACAAACACTTTCTGGTTACTGTCAGTAACGATTATGACCACCTCACCGGAGTGGAATTTATCTGCTCATTTTTCAAGCAGTTCTCCGAACATCAGATCACCCTGCTGCACATAAGTCGGCTCGATGCCGCCGATATGAACAAGACCCTGATGAAAATGTGGGATAAACCCGAAGAAGGAGTCACCGGCCCCTTGACCGTGGGCGCCAGAAAAGCGCTGGAAAAGTCGAAACGATTGTTGAGCAAATCGAATATGTCGATAGACCAGATGATTACCAAGACCTTTCCTGAACGCTACGGCAAGATAAAGGACATTCTCAAAGAAGGTGCTTCGGGGCTCTACGATGCAATAATTCTCGGCAAACGAGCAAGCTATACCCTGCAATGGTTTTTTGAGAGGCCGGCCGACGAAACGGCCAAAGCGATCATCCAGGACAGTTCGCTGACGTCACCGCTGTGGATATGTCCGGAGCCTGAGCAGGGCAGAAAACATGTGCTCATCGGTGTTGACGGCTCGGTGGGATCAATGCGGGCGGTAGATCACGTCGGCTATATTCTCTCAAAACAGGACCAGCACACCATCACCCTCCTTCACGTGGAAAACGGCGCCGGTCTGGACAGCGATGCAATTTTTCAACGATCAGCCAGGATTCTCAATGATCATCACATCGGCGATGAACGTATCCGCCGGGAGACCACTTGGGGAATCAACGTTGCCTCGACTATCACCAGCTATGCCGAGAAATCAGGGTTTGCCGCCATAGCCGTCGGCCTCGATGGAGTCGACCAGGGAATTCTGAAACGCATCAACCTGGCCGGTGGGACCACCTCAGGCTTGATCGAGCGGGCTGAGAAAATCTCCCTCTGGTGCTGTCCTTAGCATTATCCACCTATTCTCATCACGTCTCATTATGACCCTTAAATCCAGGAGTACCATATCTTCACCAAGAAAAAGACGCATTATCATCCCTTTCCGCGCAGTCTTCAAGTGGCTCGTCCGTCTGAGGCGCTCCCCCCGGGCAGTTGCTGGAGGCTTCGCCCTAGGCATGTTTCTGGCTTTCACGCCTACCATCGGGTTCCAACTCATGCTGGCCGTTTTCTGGGCCACCGTGCTGAACCTCAACAGGCCCGCTGCCATGCTGACCGTATGGATAACCAATGTAGCAACGATGGCGCCCATCTACACCTTCAACTACTGGGTGGGCAGCCTGTTTTGGTCCGGCCCCCCGGTTTTTGAGGTTTACCAAACCTTTGCTGCAATCGGTGCCCAATTGGTCAAGGTGGATTTCTGGGACTTCGGCAACCAGTTTGAGACCATACTCGGGCTCTCAAGCGCCATGGCTGTGCCACTGGTCATCGGCAGTGTTTTAGTCGGTCTGATTGCTGCCGCCCTGACTTACCTTGGCTCGCTTGCCATCATCAATGTGCTGCTCACCAGGCGTCAAAAAAGACAGGTACCCAAAGGTTCGCATTGACTAACACGCACCGTGGAAGCCACTGAGTTGGCAAAATGGTGATCAGGAGCGCTATTCCGGTTCATCCAGCGGTTCACTCTGAGATTTGGAAGGAAGTTTATGAACGAACCAGTAAGCAATACCGGTGGCCACGAGCACCACACCAGTGGCAAAAATATACATCGCCTCCAACTCGTCATAATCGAGAATGATCACCTTTCGGGCGATGGCCATCAGTGCTGTTGCTAAAACGATCTTCACATGAATGACGTCATCGCGCAGATACAGGATGATATTTTGAAAGATTTCTATGGCAATGAGCACCACCATGAACGCCCCGAAAGTCAAGAGGATATCATTCATGGTGAGGATGAATCGCGGTTGAGCGGCAAATCTCTGATAAAGAGTCCAGGCGACATCAACCACCCCTGCAATTATGACGATGATCATCAGCAGTCCCAGTGCTTTTAAGCAGAGATGGATAATCTGTTTGAGTAACCAGAGAAATCTGTCGTCGTCTTTATTAACCAGCTTCATCTTTTTTTAGTCCAGTGTCACCGGGGTCTTGAAGCCATCGGGCTTCACCGTCAACACGGTGCAGTTGATCGAGTTGAGCAATTTCTCCGCTTTGTTGCCGATCAACAGTCCCGGGATCCCCGAACGCCCCACTGAACCCATGACCACGACATCGATATCAAACTCACTAATAGCCAATTGAATAACCTCGCTGCTCACCCCTTCCCTGAGATGCACCTGCCTCTCTTCGTAAATGATGTGGTTGTCTTGGAGCAATTTGCTCAATTTTGTCTGACGCTCATTAAAAAGCTCTTTTTTAATCTCGAAAATCTCTTCGGGAGAGATTTTGAACCTCGGTCCGCGCAGCATCACCTCATATTCCAACCGCCAGCTGTGCAGATAATGGGCCTCGCCGCCTTCACGCTGAGCCAATGAGTGGGTCAGCTCAACTATTTTCTTGTTCAAGGCCTCCGTTTCAGGATAATCTTCTCCAATATCCACCGCCGCGAGGATGCGCTTGAAGTCGGTTGAATCGTATTTCATTACCCACACCGGGCAGGGACATTTTCTCACCAACCGCATGCTGAGCTGATCGATTCCCTGTTCCAGGGTCGCTTCTTTGATCACCATGTCGTATGATTCACTTATCACCTTGCGGATAATCGCGATAAAATCGTCCGATTCGCTATAGTTGGGGATAACCTCTATGTCCTGCCAGCGTTCATGATCGAGGAATCCATCGAGACGTTCACGGTGGTGGGCGAGGACAGCCTGGTGCAATTCCTCGTAACTGCCAGCGATCCTCTTACTCAAGCCGTCGAAGAACTCAGTTTCCTCGCCGATCATTACGGTCACCTGGGCTTCGTTAAGTCGTGCCAGTTCCGCTACCTTATCGGCGCTGCCCTGGCGACTCAAGGAAACTTCATCCAGTATGTAGAGAATTTTTTTGAACCGTTTCATGCCGGCTTCCTATCTTGAAAAATTTTGTTATGGAATGACAAATTAAATACTTATGTCGAAATTGTAAGGTTTTTTTTTACTCACATCAACTATCACCCAATGGTAGAGTATTGGTAGTTTTAATATTTCTAAATTTCGCAGCCATTGGGGATTCAGGCTTCCTGGGTACGGTAATTACCGACATTCAATCCATCTCTATCTCTCAATCCCATAGCGCTATGGTCAGCCGCTGAGTTGTTTTGCTGGCGGGAGTTCCACAGGTGTTGTAAATTGATTTTAAGGAGGCTGCCCGCTCAGTGGTGGCGGTTATTCTTGGACGAATCTTTCACCATCGGCGCGCGGCGATTCACCTTCCACGATCACGAAGTCACAGGAAGAACTCAGTTTAAGGGATGTAGACCACGAACTCTGGGCCTTGGCAGCGTGAAGCTGCTCGGACGAAAGCTACTCCGGGACAAAACAAATAAGGGGGGATGGTATGCACGTCTTTCTGGCTCTTGTTTTCTCCGCACTGCTTGTCTATCTGTTTGTTCAGTTTGCCCGTCAGGAAGAAATCCAGGACCAGTTTGAATACGCGATTCTCGACGTTGAGGCTCGACTCGAGTGGGCTCGATCCAGAAGCAGCTTCCCTTTCGGCATGCAGGCTCAGATGGAGATTTCAGGCGAGTTGCTTGGTAAAGCCAAGAATCTCTGGGATCAGCACCGCTGGCGTCAGGCCTACCAGACCGCTCTACGCTCCCAGGACGCGATTGACAGGGCCCAGCGTATCTACAGTTCGATGATCGCCGCCAGATAGACCTTACCGACCGCTTTTCAGATTTTCATTTTTATATCGATGATCGGAGTCGTATCGACTACGTCGAGCCCCTTTACCTTGAGACGAGTACCGTCAATCTCGAGGACCTCCAGTTCGGACACTCCAATGGGATTGGGCCGCACCGGACTTCTCGTGGAGAAGACCCCCCGCTTCGGAATCTCCCTCTTTCCCCGGGGATGGACTTTGAGGATATCCCGCGACGACTCGTGCAGCCAGAACAAAACCATGATGGTCTGTCCGGCTTCGATCCCCTTCAGGCCTTCCAGGTATTCTGTGAAGATTTCCAGATAACCGATTCTGTCGGACTCGTCATAGCCTTTTGGCGCCTCCGAAAGACTCCGAATATCGTTATTTACAAAACCGAGAATCTTCAAGCTGGGCTGCATGGTCTCTGCTGCCATCGCCTCCTCCTTTGTATCTTATCTCAGCTTGAATACTATCCTTTGACGCCTACATTGCACAGACGCTACCCAAAACACTTTGAAAAATCACGCCGGTATTTAGACAAAAAGCACCAATGGATCTTCCGGCCCCATAAAGGTGGCGGACACCTCTATCCCATCAATAACCGCATCACATTCCTCGATTTCAACTCCAAGAGCCTGCTGAAAGGCGATCCATAAACAATCTTGACGACCATCGCCAGACTGAATTAAGGTGAAGTGTAAGAGGAGCGGGCCTGTTAGACCCAAATAAGTCCCAGAAGTCCGCCAGAATCCATTTTTGTCATAACTTATCATGCAGAAACGGGAATACCCCCGCCTGGAAGTCCCCCATCTCCAGGCCGATCTATCAGATGGCAAGGGGTTTTTTAACGGCTCGGTAAAGAACATTTCCCGCTTTGGACTGGCCATTTCCGACATTCCCCTCGATATCGACAACACCTCAGACATTTATTCGGTGATTCTCGACGGTCCCGGCACCCATTTCAAGCTACTGGTCAGGCCCGTGTGGGAAACCAATGACGGCGTTTCCAAAACCATCGGCACCAGCATAGAAAACAGTCCCTGGACCTGGACCGAGTTTGTTATGCGCCAGGAAACCCTGTCGAACCGGCTCCTCGTAAACAGACCGCC